>MWBI01000153.1 GCA_002068945.1 Candidatus Omnitrophica bacterium ADurb.Bin314 | reverse complement strand
AGTTCGTCGACCGAATCGATCCGGTAACAGTCAAAATGATACAAGGGAATCTTTGTCCGGTACACATGCATGAGGACAAAGGTCGGGCTCTTTACCTGTTCGGAACGTGGAAGCCCAAGACCTGCCGCGACTCCCTTGATAAACGTTGTTTTCCCGCTTCCGAGATCCCCTTCGAGGCAAAGAACACTTCCCGGTTTCAGGGTCAACGCAAACCTTTCCGCGAACGCGATCGTTTCATCGGAAGACGTTGTAATGGTCGACAATTTCTCCATGATCTAAAAATGCCTGAATCCTTTCCGCGACAACCCCCGCCGCATCCGGACCCGCTTGTCATTTGAGATCCAGCGAATACCGGGTTTTCCCTTGACGATCCGGCCGATCCAGTTCAGCGAAACGCCCCGGCACTCCTTTTTCCAGCGTCGTTCCAGAACGGATTTCGCGGGTCCGGGCACGGTGAACAAAAGCTCGAAATCCTCGCCATCGGTCAAGGCCCTCTCCAGAGCGGCCAGGCTGTTCTTGCGACCGAGATGGATCGCGTCGGACGAAACGGGAATTCGCCGCGGATCAAGCTCGGCGGCCACACAAGACGCGTTCAGAATATGATGCAGGTCCTGGCAAAGGCCATCCGAGATATCAATCATCGAATGGACAAGACCGCTTCGGGCGAGCGCAAGGCCTTCGCGGACACGCGGGGTGAAATCAAAATGATGACGCAGGATTGAACCTCCCAGGCGTCCCGTCACCGCGATCCAGTCGCCCGCTTTCGCGCCGGAGCGGAGAATCGGTTTTCGGGCTGTCCCAAAGATCGTAACGCTTGCGGAAAACTCTTTTGCGGCCGAAAAATCCCCGCCCACGCAATCGACTTTGTACCGGCGAGCCAGTCTCAGAAGTCCGTCATAGAAACGGTCAAGCCACCGGGCATCAACGTAAGCGGGTTTGCCGATACTAATGACGAACGCGAGCGGTTTGGCGCCCATTGCCGCGAGATCGCTCAAGTTCACGGCCAATGCCTTGCGCCCGATCTGTTCCGGCTCGGACCGGTTCAGGACAAAATCAACCTTTTCGACGATCATGTCCGTTGAAACCACAAGTCGCCCGGGACCGGAAAACCTTAAAACCGCCGCATCATCTCCGATGCCAAGGACAGCGTTCTTCGCGGGCGGGATCTTTTTTTTCAATCTTTCGATAAAAGTGAACTCATCCATCACGGCCTGCTCCCCAGTCCCCTGCGTAACAGGGTCTTGTGATCATGCGTGCTCAAGAAGCCGTTTCACCTTCCCGATCGACCTGGCAAAAGGAGGCCGGAGGACCCCCGCCTCGGTAATGATGCCGGAGATGTATTTCGCGGGTGTCACGTCGAACGACGGATTAAAGACCTTTATCCCCTTCGGCGCGAGCTGCTTGCCGTGGAGCTTCCGGACCTCGTCATGCGGACGCTCCTCGATCGGGATATCCTTCCCGGTCTTCGCCTTGAGGTCGAATGTCGTGCTCGGGGCGGCAATATAGAACGGGATTCGGTGAACATGGGCGAGGACCGCCACGCCGTAGGTCCCGATCTTGTTGGCCGTGTCACCGTTCATCGCGATCCGGTCCGCGCCCACGACCACGCCCTGGATCTTGCGAGCCCGCATCAGACTCGCGGCCATATTATCGCAAATAAGCGTCGCCGGAATCTTGCTCCTGCTCAGCTCCCACGCCGTAAGCCGCGCGCCCTGAAGGAGCGGGCGGGTTTCATCAACGAAGACCGAGAACGGAATCTTCTTTTCTTTCAGGGCATAGAAAACCGCGAGCGCCGTCCCGTAGCCAGAGGTTGCGAGCCCCCCCGCGTTGCAATGCGTGAGGATCGTGTCACCCCGTTTGAAGAGCCTTGAACCATACTGACCGATCTTCCGGCAAAGCACGATATCATCCAGATGGATCTGCCGTGCCTCTTCGAGCACAAGACGCTTGAGGTCCACAATGTGATCCTGACGACTCAGGCATACCCGGTTCAAGATACGCTCGAGCGCATAGGCAAGATTTCGAGCGGTCGGACGCGAAGAATCAAGGTACCGGCCCTGACGGCTCAGCTCTTGCATGAATTCATACCGTCCGCCGCGAAATCCGCGGACGCCGAGGTAGAGACCGTATCCCGCCGCGATCCCGATCGCCGGGGCGCCCCGCACGATCATGTGGCGGATCGCCTTCCAAACGGCCCGGGAGGTCCGGCAAGCGACCCAAACCTCCCGGTTCGGGAGTTTTCTCTGGTCAAGCAGATAAAGCGTTTCCTTGCGGAATTCAACCGGAGAGAACGGGACTTTGGGATTTTTCATGGGCACATTCTACCTCGTTTCGATCAGGCGCTCGAGCTGATCATTTGTTTGACCAGGAAAAAATAGCTGATAAAAAGCGTATTGTGCGTGACGTGCAGGGTAATGGGAGCGAGGAGCGACCTCCGGGATTCGTAGAGATACGCGAGGGCAAGGCCGAGCACAAAGATCGGCCAGAACACGAAACCCGTGTGATGGATCGAGGCAAAAAACGCGGCGCTGATGACCATCGCCCAAACCTTCCCGACCTTCCCTTTGAGGATCGGGTAACAGAACCCCCGAAAAAAGACCTCCTCGAAGACAGGACCGATCACGGCGCCAAGGAATGCGGAGAACGCCACGAGAAACGGCAGACGTTTCTCCTCTTCGATGAAAACGTTCACGAGCGGATGCGGCGGCGGCTCATAGCGCACCAGGTTCGCCAGAAAAAGCAACACTGCGAGCACCAGGGCGAAGATCGGCAGCACCCCGAGATATCCCGTCCACCCGATCATCATCTCCCGGAACGGCTTCCCCTGGGGAACGTTGAATCCCAAGTCCCGCCAGGAACTTCCCTGCTGCTTAAGAAACCGGACCATGAACATCACGCAAAGGACATTCAGGATGAACGTGTGAAGAACCATGTAGGCATTGTCGGCGCCCTCGACCGGAAAAATGGCGCTGACCACTCCCATCAAAAAGCTGATCAGGATACTCCACACCACAAAAAGAACCACGGTCTTGAAGAGGATCGAGAAAGGCCAGACGCGGGTCTCGGAAGGGGGAGGAAGCCGCGGCAGTATCTTTTCCCTGAACGAGGGACGGAACACGGCCAAAAAATTAATGACGAACCCCACAGTGAGCGCCAGACCGAGCAATGCCGTGTAAGCGCCGAACCCGGCCGCGAGAAGCGGCTCCTTCCTGGCGAAATTTCCGAATGCCGGTTCGGACAATGTCTCATCGCTGAATTTCCGTTCGGCCGCCCTGAACTGTTCGAGACCCGACAAAGATGATTGCGCCCGCGGATGCTCCGTTTGCGGCTTGGGCCCCAGCGTCATGAACGCATAGAAAGCGCCGAGCAACAGGACCAACAGAAGATATAACCGCTCGCGTTTAAAGAACTTCAGGATGTCTTTTATCATAGACCGAACAGTTTTTTGGCGTTCTCCGTGGTCGCCGCTGCGATCCGGTCCACAGTATCGCCCCGAAGCTTCGCGATGAACTCGGCGGTCTCGATCATATAAAGCGGCTCGTTCCTCCGTCCCCGCTTTGACTGGGGAGCAAGATAAGGGGCATCGGTCTCAAGCACAAGGCGATCCGCGGGACAGGCCCTGCAAGCCTCCCGGAGGGCATCGTTATTCTTATAAGTGATCGCGCCACCGAACGCGATATGGAATCCCATCTCAAGGAATTTTTCCATTGTGGCGGCGTCGGAGGAAAAACAGTGGAGGACCCCGCGGCAGGGCACCGGAAGGGTCTCGCGAAGGATTCTCAGCATATCGCCATAAGCCTCACGGCAGTGCAGAATGAGCGGCTTCTGATGTTTGCGGCACCATCCGAGGAACGTATGGAACAGCTCCATCTGGACGTTCCTTGGCGAATGGTCGTGAAAGTAGTCGAGTCCCACCTCCCCGATCGCCACCACCCTGGGATGCGCGACCAGCGCTTCAAGCCCGGCCAGGTCCCCGGCCGTAGCATTCTTGCTTTCATGCGGGTGGTAGCCGACCGCGGCGTACACCTCGGGATAACGCTCCGCAACCGCAACCGCCTTCCGCGAGTCTTCGAGACCGGTACCGATATTGATCAGGCGGCCGACGCCGCCCGCGAACGCCCTCCGGATCACATCCTCGCGGTCGGCATCATATTGAGGAAAATGAAGATGGAGATGCGTGTCAGTCAGGATCATGCGGTCTTTTCATCGAGTCGTGGAAAGAGAGGAGCGCCTTTTTCGATCGGCGTTCCGGGCACGGTCATCGGTTCCCCAAATCCGGCTTCGTCACTGACCCGACCTGCGGTGGCGACCTTCAACCGGCTGAGAATCCGTTCTGAAGTCGCGGGCATGAACGGACCGATCAGGATACCGATGTGCGCGACGCACTCGGCAAGAGCATAAAGAACATCCGCGAGCTCCCCGTGTTTCGCCGGATCTTTCGCAAGCGACCACGGCTTTTTCTCTTCCACGAACTGGTTCGCCTCGGTAACAACCGACCAGATCTTTGCGAGGGCCTCCCGGGGATCATACCGCAGGACATCGTCCGTGACACCACGCCAGAGCGCGAGCGTGTCCCTCATGAGTTTCGTCTGCCAGACCTCCGGCGCCACCTGCGGGACCTTGCCTTCAAAATACTTTTCGATCATCGACGCGGTCCGGTGCCACAGATTTCCGAGATCGTTCGCAAGGTCGCTCGTGTAACGCTCGAGCAGAAGGTCCTCCGAATAGGTGCCGTCCAGGCCGAGCGTTACTTCACGCATCAGGAAATACCGGAACGCGTCCGTCCCGTACTTCGTGACGATCTCGACGGGATCGACGATATTGCCGAGCGATTTCGACATCTTGGCCCCGCCGATCTTCCACCAGCCGTGCGCGTACACGCGCTTCGGCAGTTCAACGCCCATCGCCCTCAACATGATCGGCCAGTAAACGGCATGCTGACGCAGGATATCCTTGCCGACCATATGGCAATCGGCGGGCCAGAACTTGCGAAACCTGGCGTCATCGGTCCCGAATCCGATACCGGTCAGATAGTTAAGCAGCGCGTCGAACCATACATAGACCACATGATCGGGGGAGCCCGGATATTCGATCCCCCAAGTGAGCCGGGTCTTCGGCCGGGTAATGCAAAGATCTTCGAGCGGCTGACGGAGGAATCCCAGAATCTCGTTCCTGCGATAGTCCGGCTGAATGAAATCGGGATTCGCTCTGATGTGATCGATCAGAAACTGTTGATAGCTTGAAAGTTTGAAGAAATAGTTCTCCTCCTCCAGACGTTCCACGTCGCGGCCGCAATCCGGACACTTCCCCTCCTTCAGCTGGAGTTCTGTCCAGAACGATTCGCAGGGAGTACAGTACCAGCCGTGATAGGCCGCCCTGTAGATGTCCCCCTTTCTTTCGAGATCGCCCAGCACCTTTTGAACGCCGGTCTTGTGATAGTCGTCCGTCGTCCGGATGAAATGCTCGTAACGAATCCCCAGAAGGGACCACAGTTCCCTGAATTTCGGAACGATTCCGTCCACAAAGGCCTTCGGTTCCATCCCCTCGGCCGTCGCAACCTTTTGCACCTTGATGCCGTGTTCATCAGTCCCCGTCAAAAAAAACACCTCGTCACCGAGCATCCGGTGATACCGCGCGAACGTGTCGCACAGGATGCTGGTGTAGGCGTGGCCGATATGGGGTTTTCCATTCACGTAATAGATCGGCGTCGTAAGGTAATACCGTTTTGTCATCAGAGCGTCGCTTTCGTTGACGGAAAAAGTTTTGCAAGCCTCATCGCGAGGCGTGTCGCCATCAGTTTTTGATTGGCGTTCGCCTCGATCGCGGACTTTGAATCATAGACAAGATCAAAAGCCTCGAGCCAGGTGTGGGCCGCCCGGGTGTTGGCCGACCCTCCCGACAGAAGCTTCTCCGCTTTCGTGCGGGCGAGCGCCATGAGCCCGTCCAGTTTGCCTTTCAGTTCCGGTTTCGGAAGTCCGGGATACGATTCAAAGATTTCCCGCACCGGCATCGCATCCAGAAACGCGGCGTGCCCCACCGCGTCATCCCCGGTCGCCGCGACACGCAGCTCGAAACATCGCGACTGGATCGTCTCCAGAAGCTGCGTCTTGTTCTCGACCAGGAGGATAAACACCGTATGTTTCGGCGGTTCCTCGAGCGTTTTTAAAAAAGCATTCGCGGCCTCGTCCGTCAGCCGCTCCGCCTTGATCACCACGCACACCTTCCGCGGGCTTTCGTAAGGCTTCAAGCCCGCCCAGTGGATCACATCGCGAACCGTGCCGGCATCCCCGGAATTCTCGCCGATCTTGATCGACTTCTCTTCGCGGTCCTCACCGATCCACCGCACGTCCGGATGCTGATGCCGCTCGACACGCCGGAGAAACGCCGGATCCGTTTTCCCGAAAAGCCGTGTCCCGCCGCTCACAAGCGCGGCCGCAAAAGCGGCGGCAAATCCTTCCCGGATATCCCCGCCCCGTTCCGCGGCGAACTCGGCCGATCCGGATGAGGTTCCCGCTCCGCTAAAAATATACGCGTGCGAAATACGGTCCTGCGCAAGATGGGAATCCAGGATCCGGGCCGCCAGCTTCTGGGTCTTATTCGCCAAATACATTCTGTAATTTCTCCAGGACGCGCCGGCTGACTTCGGGAAGCGGCTGACCGCTGTCGACCACGATCACGCGTCGCGGCTCCTTCCGGGCAAGCGCCAGAAACCCGCGGCGCACCTTCTGATGAAAACTGAACGCCTCCCGCTCGATCCGGTCATGACGGCCGCCGCGCGAAAGCCCCTTTTTGATATCGATATCAAGGACGAACGTGAGGTCCGGCCGGAGCGTCCCGCGAACAAGCCGACTCACCTCACGGATCAGGGGAAGCGGAATCCCGCGTCCATAGCCCTGATACGCCAGGGTCGAGTCTTCGAACCGGTCGCAGATGACGACCTTTCCCGAGCGAAGGGCCGGCAGAATCTTCTCGTGAACGATCTGGGCGCGCGCCGAAAGGTACAGGAGAAGTTCGGTCACGTGACTCATCCCCCGGTTGCCCCTGTCAAGAAGCACCGAACGGATCGCCTCGCTGATCCGGGTCCCGCCCGGCTCACGCAAAAGGACGACCTGGCGTTTTTGATGACGGAAAAAAGATGCCGCATTCCTGATCTGCGTACTCTTCCCGCTCCCTTCCGCTCCCTCGAACGTGATAAAAACGCCCTTTTTCATTTTTTTACATCCCATACCCGTCGAATCTTCTTCACCGAGGAAGGTTCTCCGGGACGACCATCCTTGACGAGCCACCCCTGGTCCGCGATCTGTTTGCGAAGGGCATCCGACCTTGCGAAATCCTTCGCCTTTCGCGCCTCAACATAATCCGAGAGGACCATCTTCACATCCGCCGGGATACCGGCAACCGCCGCGATATCAAATCCAAAAACCCGGTCGACAGCCCGAAAGAATTCCACGCAACCCGCGAGCCCGGTCACGGAAAGTTGCGCAAGATGGGCATTGATTTCCGTCACGGCTTTCTGGAGGGTCGCGAGGGCCGACGCGACATTGAGGTCCTCCGCGAGATCCGTACCGATCTCCTCCAACGCTCCCTTGAGGTCGAGTTCACTGCCCGCGCCGGGGGCCGCCAGCTGAAGACGGCTCAGACACTGCGAATAACAGTTATCAAATTTCTCAATAATCTCACGCGCCTCTTTCAGGCCATCCAAAGTAAAGTTGAGCGACGCGCGGTAATGCACGGACATCAGCGCGAGGCGGATAGCCATCGGATCGTGGCCTTTGTCCAAAAGATCGCGAAGCGTGAGGAAATTACCCCTGGATTTCGACATCTTCTCGCCGTTCACAAGGAGATGTTTCGCATGAAGCCAGTAACGGACGAACGCCTTGCCCGTCGAAGCCTCGGATTGGGCGATTTCGTTCTCGTGATGCGGGAAAACAAGGTCTTCGCCGCCCGCGTGAATATCGATAGTCTCGCCAAGATAGCGCATGCACATCGCCGAGCATTCGATATGCCAGCCCGGACGGCCCCTCCCCCACGGCGAGTCCCAGGCGGGCTCGCCTTCTTTCGCGGCCTTCCAGAGCACGAAATCCGCGCCCTCTTCCTTTTCATATTCATCGACATCGACCCGCGCTCCCGCGATGTTTCCGTCGAGTTTCTTTTTCGAAAGCTTCCCGTATCCCGGGAACCTGGAGACACGGTAATAGACCGATCCGTCCTCAGCCTTGTACGCGATCCCTTTCTTTTCAAGGTCCCCGATCAGTCTGATCATGGCGGGGATCTCCCCGGTCGCGTGCGGCCGGATCGTCGGCGCCAGGACATGCAGCGTCTTCATATCATCCAGGAATGCCTGCGTGTAAAAGGAAGTGTATTCCCCGAGCGATTTTTTCTCGCGGATCGCACCGGCGATGGTCTTGTCGTCAACATCGGTCACATTCATCACATGCGTGACCTGGTACCCCCGGGATTCAAGGTATCGGCGCAGGAGGTCCTCGAAAACAAAGGTCCTGAAATTGCCGATATGCGCGTAGTGATAGACCGTCGGACCGCAGGTATAAAGCGAAACCCTGCCCGGGACAAGAGGCGTGAACTCCTCAAGCCGGCCGGTCAACGTGTTATGGAATCTGATCATCTGAAACCCTCTTCATCGCGACAACCGCCTGGCAGGTCACGGCGAGGCCTTCACCTTCGGGCCCCAGTCCCTCCCGCGTCCGCGCCTTGACCGAAACGCTATCGGGCGGCAACCCGACAATCTTCGCGACCTTTTTTCGAATCCTCATCTTGTGAGGGCCAAGCTTTGGCGTTTGCAGGATAATATTCGAATCGATGTGATACGGGACCCAGCCGAGCTTTTTCGCTTCCCTCATGACCGTACTGACAATAATGGAACTTTTCATGTTCTTCCAGCGGCGATCCTTGTCCGAAAACCATTCTCCGATATCGCCCCGGCCGATCCCCCCAAGGATCGCGTCAGCGACGGCGTGAAGAAGCGCGTCCCCGTCCGAATGCCCCAAAGAACCTTTCGTCGACGGGACGGTCACGCCGCCAAGCCAAAGTTTCCTCCCGGGGACAAGCCGGTGCGTGTCAAAGCCGATCCCGATCCGGACGCCCGGAGCGCCACCTTTTTCCATCATCGCCTGAGCGAGCATAAGATCCGTAACAGTTGTCAGTTTCGGGTTCCAGCCGGTATGGGTCACGATCTTCACACGGGCGCCAATCGCCTCCAGAAGTCCCGCTTCGTCGGTCGCGCGCAATACCGCGGCGGAATCCGCTTTATAAGCCCGAAGCAGGACCTCACGACGGACCATCTGAGGGGTTTCCGCTTCATAAAGCACGCTCCGGTCCACCGTACCTTCGATATGGCCGTCGCTTTTCAAAACACGCTTGATTGTCGGGACGACCTTGCGCGCCAGAATAACACCATCCCATCCGTTGCCCGCCCTGAGCACTTTCCGGATATCGCGTTCCGTGATGAGAGGGCGCGCGCCATCATGGACCAGGACCCACTCGGATGTTGAGGATGTTCTCCGGAGCGCGTTCCATACCGATTGGGCACGGGTCTTCCCGCCAGGCACCCAGGTCACGCGCGGATCATTCAGATCCCTTAACAGGGACCGTACGCCGGCGTGCATTTCGGGACTCACCGCAAGGATAATCTCGCGAATTTCCGGTATTCCCGCGAATACCCTGAGGGTTCGCAGGAGCACCGGTTCACCGCCGAGCTGATAAAAGAGCTTGGAGCGATCGGAAGGCCTCGGGGCTCCGGGCTTCCTTAAGCTATCGACAAAACGCGTTCCAAGCCCCGCGGCGGGAACAATCAGGCTTGCGCCGGAAAAACCTTTCCGTCGATCCGTCCTGGACTTTTTTGACATCAGATCACAGCGATCCCGGGCGAATGCGCTATGGGCTAGGCGTTCTGTCCCGGGCCCTGTTGACCCGGGCTGGAGGATGGCTGGTGCTGACCGTGCCCATTTCCGCGGGAGCGCTGATCCCGGCCCCGGTTGTCATGCCAGCGGTCCCCGCGTCCCCTGTCATGCCGATCGCGCCGCCCGTCCGAATCATCCGAAAGCTTTGCGAAGATCATGCGCCCGGCCTGGGTTTGCAGCACGCTCGTGATCGTCACGCGAACGGTCTGACCGATCCGGCGGCGCGCGGAATCCACGACGACCATCGTCCCGTCGTCCAGATACGCCACGCCCTGCTCATGCTCCTTGCCTTCCTTGAGAATCTTGATCTCCATCTCTTCACCGGGCATCACGACGGGCTTGAGCGCGTTCGCGAGATCATTGATATTGAGAACCTTGACTCCCTGTAATTCGGCAACCTTGTTGAGGTTGTAGTCATTCGTGAACACCTTCGCCTCGATGACCTGGGCCATCTTCACGAGTTTCGCGTCCACGGTGTTGAACTCGGGAAAATCCATTTCGTGGATCTTGACGTTGATGTTCGGGTTCTCGCGGATCGCATTCAGGACATCGAGACCGCGACGACCCCGGTTGCGTTTGAGGGGATCCGAAGAATCCGCGATAAGCTGAAGCTCTTTCAGGACGAAACGGGGAAGGATGAGCTTCCCGCCGAGGAAATGGGTGTTCGCGATGTCGGCGATACGACCGTCGATAATCACGGAGGTGTCGAGCAGTACGAGATCCTCCCCCGTCCCCTTTGTGTCGAGGCGCACGAACGGGATCATCAGGGCAAACTCATCCTGGCCGCGGAGAATCGTGATAATGCCAAGATACGAGAAAAGGATCGCCGATGAAATCGCAAGGATCCGGCTCTGTTCAGGCGTCAGATTCCCGTACGCCACCACCGTCATGAACAGCTTGTGCGTCAAAAGGCCGAACGCAAGCCCCACGATGACTGACAGGATGTTGCGGACCGTATACTGCTTGAAGAAAATATCGATCAGCACGATGAGACTGCCGACGATCCCGCCAACCACAGCCGAGATCCAGGCCCCATGCGGCAGCTGGATGTTCAAAAAGGTCTGCATCTGCATCGACCAGCCCACCGCCGCGCAGCACAGGACAAACAAACACCGGATAAATATGATCATAATCACAACTCCTTTGGTCACTTCCGAACAAATAGAAGATATTTATTCGCTCATTTCAGGAACAGGTAATACCACTTCTTTTTCTTTCCATCCTTGGAATCTTTTTTCAGCAATTTCCAGGGATGGGCGCGGATATCCTTGACGAAGGCGCACATCTCTTCGTAAAGTTCGTCCTCCCTGAGGAGTTTTCCGAGGGTCCCTTCCCCCCGTTCGACTCCATCAAGAATCTTGCTTAGTGAATCGGTTGATGATTCGATATTCTGAACGCTCTGTTTGAGCCGGCCTTCGGAACCTCCCACGGTGGTGTTGAGCGCGGTACTGATATCGGAGAAGTTTTTGACCATGGTCTTCAGATCCTCGATCGTCCCATCAGACTCGACACCGGCACGGAACTTCGCCATGATCTCCGAGATCTGGTTTGAGATCTCGTGAGCCCGCTCAACCAGCTCTTCCACAGCTACCGGGCTTACACCTTCAACCGAATCGCCGTCCTTCAGGAGGCGGGTAGCGCCGACCACGGGTGTGATCTCTATATGGGGCTCGCTCAGGATATGCGTTCCCTGGATCTTGAATTGGTAATTCTCACCGATTTCCACTCCCTTTTCAATGAAAAGCTTCACCTCCACGCGGTTCTTTTTCTTCATCTCGTCAAAGAACAACCGCACCTTGCTGACCTCGCCCACCCGGACACCCGCCATCCTCACGGGCGCCCCCCGGTCCAGAATGCTCACATACTCGTACATGATCCTGAGACCGTAGCCGGACCGGAACAGGTAGACGCCGCTGACAAAGAAAAGCACCATCGTAAGAAAAATGAAGCCGACAATCACGAAAACGCCGACCGCCATCTCATTGGTATTTTTTTTCATATATTCTCCGTTTCCTTTTTCGTTCCGTTCGTGATCGGGCCGTTGGCCGATCCCGTGATAAACTGCCGGATGACCGGGTTCCGGGAACTCCGGATCTCGTCCGGCGTCCCAAGACCGATGATCTTTCCTTCGTAAAGCATCGCGATCCGGTTGCCGACCTTGTAGGCGCTCGTCATGTCGTGGGTCACAACGATCGAGGTCACCTTGAGTTTGGCCTGCATCCGCAGAATAAGATCGTTTATCACGTCAGCGTTGATCGGATCCAGACCCGTCGTCGGTTCGTCATACAGAATAATCTCCGGCTCGCTGCAAATCGCACGCGCGAGCCCAACCCTCTTCTTCATTCCTCCCGAAAGGCTCGACGGCATCAGGTCTTCGATACCACTGAGTCCCACAAGCCCGAGCTTTTCCTTGACCCGGGCGCTGATCGTCTCCTCGGCAAGTTTTGTGTGTTCATAAAGGGAAAACCCGACATTCTCCCGGACATTTAATGAGTCAAAGAGCGCGGCCCCCTGGAAGAGCATCCCCAGCCGCAAGCGAAATTCGTCCTGTTCACCGGGCGTCATGGCGAACATCGAACGCCCATCGATGCGGATATCGCCTTCGTCAGGCTCCAGGATAGCAATGATATGTTTGAGGAGAACACTCTTCCCACAGCCGGAGCGCCCGATGATAACAAGCGTCTCGCCTTTCTGGATCTCCAGATCCACACCCCGCAGGACGTGATTCGCTCCAAACCATTTATGAACGTTTTTGATCTCGATCATAAAAACATTATTCCTTTAAAAGAAATAAAAAATCGCGGAAAAAAGCGCGTCCGAAGCGATGACGAGAATCAGCGAAACAACGACCGCAAGCGTCGTCGCACGTCCCACGCCTTCGGCGCCGCCGCGTGCGCGGAAACCGTAGAAACATCCCACGATCGAAATGAACCCCCCGAAGAAAAACGCTTTAATGAGCCCCGTCACAACGTCCTTCACCATAAGCGCGTCCATGCCGCGTTTGATGTACGTGTGAGAACTCATGCCGAGCTTGAAAACCGAAATCAGGTACCCGCCGAACATCCCGATGCAATCCGCGTAGATCGTCAGCACGAAAAGCATGAAAAGCGCCGCAACGAATCGGGGGATCACGAGATACTGGATCGGGCTCGCGGCAAGCGCCTTCAGTGCGTCGATCTGTTCGGTGACCTTCATGGTCCCGAGCTCCGCAGCGATCGAGGCGCCGACGCGGCCCGCGACGACCATTGCGGTGAGGACCGGACCGAGCTCGCGACACAGGGAAACCGCGATCAGGTCGGACGTGAACTTTTCAGCCGCGAAGAGACGGAGCTGATAAGCGGACTGGAGAGCCAGCACCATCCCCGTGAAGAGTGATGTCAGGAAGACAAGCGGCAATGACATCACGCCGATCTTGTTCATCTGATCGAGCGTCATTTTCCATCGAATCCTGTTCCTGAAAAGATGCGCACAGGTATCCCGAAAGAGAAGGGCGATCCCGCCCGCATCCTCAAAAAACTCAACGCACAGCCCGCCAAAATGCCCGAGCCAGGACCTGACACTGACCAGTCTTTTAAGATTCCCCCACCGCGTCATAAAGCTCCTAGAACTTCAGTTTCGTCCCCACGGTAAGGCCCTTTTCATCCGGCCTTCCGTCTCCGTCCCTGTTACCGTTTCGATCCCCGGACGGCCTGACCGCCCCGACATCGATCGACGGCACGGGAACATCGATATTGGTACCCTTCACGAGCTGAACGCTACTGTCCTTCTCATGAAGGGTAACCTCAAACCCCTTCCACACGACCAGTCTGTCCAAAGTCTCTATTTTTACGCCCGCGAGCATGTTGTCAAGCGTCAAATCCACCGCACCCGTCAAAAAAAAGACACTACGCCCTTTCCATATCTTGGAATCCTGCAGTGGGAAGTAAGGCGAAAAACCGCGGAACTGGATGATCCCCCGGTCATAGTCGATCTTTCCCCACTTCCCGTCACGGATGTTGATGGTCGCGGCGAACTCTGGCCTGCGGAGATCTCCTTCGATCGATAGCTTCCCATCCATCAGGCCGCCGAGTTCTTTAGGAAGCGGCCTGGAGGCAAAAAACTGTACCTGCCCGAGATCGAAACTCACCGTCCGGATCACAAGTTTCGCCTGGGGCGCCTTGAGGGGGGGCATCACCTGGCCGGTCATTTCGAATTTTCGGCCCCACGAGAACCGGATACCGGTAATCCCCATGGGACTGATATCAAAAGACCCTTTCAGGTCCTGAAGCGGTTCCTGGTTAATGATGAAGTAATCGGTTTCGAGATCCGCCTTGAAACGGAACTGCCGGTCCTGCCACGCCGGGTCAAGCGCGTGAATATAGAGCCGGCCCTGCGTCACGGCATCCATGCCAAAAAGGTCCAGGTGGTCCAGCTTGCCGCGAACGGTAAAATCAAGACCCCGGAGATTTGACATCACCGAGATCCGCCTGGAGCCCTTTTCAACGGCTATTTCATAATTACCGGAAGCGAAATCGAGTTCCCCGCGCCCCTGGTAGAGACCGTTCAGCATGAGCGAATCCATGATGAAGCGCCGGCCGGCCAAACGTGCGCTACCGTCAAAGGAATAGCGACCCGCGCCGGCGATATCCAGGCCTCCTTCAACCCGCTGGCCGGAAAGATCCAGCATGAAATCGAGGGTAATCCACGGATTTTCCTTTCCGATCAGCGAACGAAAACTCAGTTGCGGCTTACCGTCCTCGCTCGAAAATTTGCCCGATAGCTTCGCCGACCAGCCGTGGACGACCGTCGCGACATCATTAAAGGCGAGATTCTTGCCGGTCCAGTGAATTTTACCGGTCAGGCCGCGGAACGGGAGCGGAATATCACGGGAGAAATCCATGCCTCCGAGTTCAAGCCACAGATCATGTGTCCGCCGGACGGGGTCCACCACCCCGCGCACAAACACATCCCCTTCGAGAAATCCGCTGGCAGACGCCCGGATATCGATCCGGACCTTCAATTCGGCGTCGGGCGTGACCTTGCCATCGATATCCCGGAGAACGATCTCCCTTCCGATGGTGGGAATATGATAGCGGATCTCTCCGCCCTTGAAATTGAGGGCCGGCATCTCGGCCCGGGCGGGAGTTTCAAAATACTGATACGGGAAATCCCCATTTTCAACAATCATCGACGGATTCCGGAACGTCACCCCGGCCGGAGCCTCCAGGTTGCGGTTCCACAACTGGCTGAGGTGATAACAGAAAATGAGACGGTCCAGACGGACCAGCTGAGAGCCGCCTCCCATCGGGGGAAATTCGATGATAACATTCTCAAGCGCAAGTTGGTTGAAACGGTAGGGGCGGATATTGCCGATCGAAACCTTAGCCTTAAGGTATTCTCCGGCGCGTTGTTCAGCAAAGATCCGGAACTCGTCGGATGCGGCAACCCGTGAAAGAACCACACGAACGGCCCCTCCCGCCACCAGCGCAGCCAGAACCGCCAGCAGAAGGATGAGTCTGAGGATTCGGCGTTTTTTCACAAGGCGTCAGGTCGCTTTCTCAAAAACGATCCTGTCACCGCGGACTTCCGCTCGTATCTTGTCACCTTCCCGGAACTTGCCGCCAAGGATTTCCTCAGCAAGAATGTTTTCGATATGCCGCTGGATCGTCCGCTTGAGCGGTCGGGCACCAAACACGGGATCATAACCCTGGTCGATCAGGAACTTGAGCACCTCATCGGAGAGCAAAAGTTCCATCTTCTTTTCCTTGAGCCGATCCTTGACCTCGCCGAGCTCGATATCAATGATTTGTTCGAGGTCCTGGCGCGTCAACGGGTGAAAGACGATGATGTCGTCGACCCGGTTCAAGAACTCCGGACGAAAGACTCTCCTGGTCTCATCGAGGAGCTTCGTCTTGAGATTGTCGTAGTTCAGATCGTCCTTTTTGACCGTAAAGCCAAGGTCGCCCTGTTTGCGGACGAGATCCGCGCCGACGTTGGAGGTCATAATGACGATCGTGTTCCGGAAGTCCACCTTGCGGCCGAAAGAATCCGTCAGCCGGCCTTCCTCCATCAGCTGGAGAAGGATATTAAAAACGTCCGGATGCGCTTTTTCGATCTCGTCAAGCAACACCACCGAATAGGGGCGCCGGCGCACCTTTTCCGTCAACTGACCGCCCTCTTCGTACCCGACATAGCCGGGGGGCGCACCGACGAGACGTGAGACGTTGAACTTCTCACCATATTCGGAGCAATCGACCGTGATGATGGCGTCTTCGTCGCCGAACATAAACTCGGCGAGAGCGCGCGCGAGCAGCGTCTTGCCGACACCTGTGGGACCGAGAAAAATAAAGGTGCCGATGGGACGGCGCGGATTGCGGAGCCCGGACCGCGAGCGGCGGACCGCGTGCGCGATCGCCCGGATCGCCTCGTCCTGGCCGATAATCCGTTTATGGATTTCTTCCTCCATCTTGAGAAGACGCGCGGTCTCTTTTTCTTCAAGACGTGCGAGCGGAACACCGGTCCACTTCGAGACCACGAACGCGATATCCTCACCCGTCACCTGGATTTCGACCTCGGATTTGGATTCCTTCCAGCTCTTCTTCATCTTTTGGAGGTCTTCCTTGGCCTTGCGTTCCTCGTCCCGGAGCTTTGCGGCCTTTTCGAAATCCTGTCCCTTGATCGAAGCTTCTTTTTCACGGCGAAGCGATTCGATCTCGGTCTCCATTTTCTTCAGGTCCTTCGGGAGCGTCGTCACGGAAAGACGGGCGCGCGAAGCGGCCTCATCGATAATATCGATCGCTTTGTCCGGAAGGAACCGGCCGGAAATATAGCGGTCGGAGAGTTTCGCGGCTTCGGAGAGGGCTTCATCGGTGATCTTGACCCGGTGATGCGCCTCATACTTATCGCGAAGGCCTTTCAGAATCTGGATCGTGTCGTCGACCGAGGGAGGATCGACGATGACGGTCTGGAAACGGCGGGCCAACGCGGCGTCCTTTTCGATGTATTTACGGTATTCGTCGAGCGTCGTCGCGCCAATGCACTGGATCTCGCCGCGGGAAAGCGATGGCTTCAAGATGTTCGATGCATCAATCGCGCCTTCCGCGCCGCCGGCCCCTACCAGAGTGTGAAGCTCGTCGATGAAAATAATCACGTTGTCGGCGCGGCGGATCTCGTCCATCACCGCCTTGATGCGTTCCTCGAACTGCCCGCGGTATTTCGTACCGGCAACCATCAAAGCAAGATCCAGCACGATCATGCGCTTGTCGATCAGAATCTCCGGGACATCGCCCGCGATGATCCTCTGGGCGAGCCCTTCAACGATCGCGGTCTTGCCGACCCCGGCCTCTCCGAGAAGCACCGGGTTGTTCTTTGTGCGCCGGGCGAGAATCTGGATCACGCGCTCGATCTCGTCATGGCGGCCGACCACGGGGTCGAGTTTTCCCTCACGCGCGAGCTGCGAAAGATCGCGTCCAAAAGCGTCGAGCGCCGGCGTTTTGGTCTTTGCCTTGCTGCCGCCCCCGATCCCGGAAGCCGGTTGTCCCGGGGCACCGCCCGCATCGCCGCCGGGCGAAGCCGATCCGAGAAGCTTGATGACTTCTGAACGGACCTTATTGAGGTCAAGGCCGACGTTCGTGAGCACGTGACTCGCAACGCCTTCCCCCTCCTTGATGAGACCGAGCAGCAGATGCTCGGTCCCGATGTAGTTGTGCCCAAGCCGGCGCGCCTCGTCCATTGCGAGCTCGATGACCTTTTTCGCCTTGGGCGTGAACGGGATATCCCCTGACACAACGGTGCTTGGTCCAAACTGCACGAGCTTCTCGATCTCGAGACGGATCGTGTCGAGCGAAAGTCCGAGGTTCTGCAGTACAGCCGCAGCGACGCTCTCCCCCTCTTTGATCAGACCGAGAAGGATGTGCTCGGTCCCAATGTAATCGTGATTGAAGCGTTTGGCCTCTTCCTTCGCAAGGATGATGACCTTGCGGGCTCGCTCGGTGAAACGGTCGAACATGAAAAACCTCCGGAGATTTTATGGTACGATGACGAACGACACTCGCTTACTCGAGTCCCTCCACCGTCATGTCCCGCGGGAACTCAACGGTCACGGTGTAGAAAATCTCTTTTTTGGCTTTCGGTTCAAGCTGAAGCTCCCAGCGCCAGACACCCTTCCTGTCCTTCCAGTCCTTGTCCTGGGGTTCCTGGCTGATCTGAGTGACCTTGACCTTGATGCGCTCATCCTGGGAGACCGGGATCGCCTCGAACAGGCTGAGTTTACCGGCCTGGGCCTTATAATTTTCGGCTGTCAGCTTGTATTTATAAGCGATTTTCTTGGTGGACGACGGAATATTGCCGATCAGGACATTATCGGATTTCTTCTCGAGCAATTCCCGCTTCACTTTCACGTTGTCGTCCGCGCCCAGATAAAGGTCAAATTCCTCGCCCGGAGCGATGTTCGGGATACGGGAGTTCCCGACGAAATCCCCTTCAAAGAAGACATTCACCTTGCCTCCCAAAAGCTGGATATCTTTCGCGTTCGTGACCCGGCTCTTGAGATATGCGACCGGGACCATTTTCGGATACGCGGAATATTCGAAGTTGGAGACCAGGTCCTGGGCGGTCACCGGCACTTTGTGATCGGCTCCGTCCGGTTTGATCGTAACTCGCCGGGGCAGTTTGTAAACAACGGAGATGCCCTTGCTTTCGGCCTGGGTATAAGCCGTTTCGGCGATCATCATTTCGGGTTCCATCGCGAGCTGTGGCGGGGCCGCCGAAGCTCTCATCATGTCAAAGTCACCCGGCGACTTTGCCTCCAGGGACCCAGCCTTTGCCGCATACATCATTTTTCCGCGATTCACAGGCACCGGCGGCTGATACGGATGAATGAACCAGCTGTTCACCTCAGGCATGCTGCCGCCGGCATTCACCTGCGCCGTCGAAAGTGTCATATCCACATCATCCCAGGGTTCGCCCGTGGTCTGGCGGACAATCGCATAGGTCACAAGCTCGGTCCTGGCCTTGTCAAGCTGGGCGCGGGCATCATAGACGGATTCCCACGATGCCCCGCCGACCTTGTAGGCGGCCTCGAGATCGAGTCGACCGGCTTTCGCCACTTCGATATCCACCACGACGGAGTATTTCACCTTCTGCCCGTAACCGGAGAGCTCGGCGAGTTCGCGGCGCAGGACCTCAAGCTTCTTCACGTTCTCACGGATCTCAAGGTCGATCGCCAGACCGCGGCTGAAATTCTCCTTCAACCTGGTACCCAGGAATACAAGCGTTGATTCCAGATCCTGGGCGGTCGGCATCCTGGTCACCAGGTCCTCGGGAAGTTTCTGCCCCGCGAAGAGCCTGATCGAATCCAGGTAAGATTTCTCTTCCTTCAAAACATTCTTCTCGTTCTCAAGTTTTTTATTCTGGTCCTCGATCCCTTCGATCTGCGCTTCAAGCTCCTTCACCCTTGCGACAGGGGTTTCCTTGAGAAAAGCCCTCTCAACCTGGGCACCCAGGATTTTCACGGCGGCGGTCCCGCGGCCCCTCACGCGAAGCGAGTCCGGATCGAAAGCGGCCACAAGATTCGGCAACACGACCCTGGTGTCGCCCGGATTGACCTCGACCGTTGCCGCGCGCGTAACAAAGGCATCATTCGAATACACCGTCACCTGACTGATCCTCGAATCAGCTGTCACATTTTCCGCGAACACGCTCGCCGGCACCCACAATATTGAAAGGATGAGAACGAGAAGGGGCTTCTTCATAAACGGTATCCTCATGGGTTAAAGTAACAACTTTGAGAAGAACGTCCGGATCCGGTCAGCGCGTTGAATGTCGCGATCCGCAGCGCTGAGTTCCGACCCGTGCATTTTTTGGAGATGCCCGGGCTGGATCCATAAAAAAAGCTGGTTCAGGTCCCGGTGGGTCACCCGGCCTTCGATGATCCCGGTATCGACACCGGTCTGCACAAGCGACAAAAGCTGGATCGCTTCCTGGGACGAGATGAGCCTCGCCGATTTCAGAACGCCGAGCGCCCGCCACACCTGGTCTTCCATTTTTGTTTTGCGTTTCTTCCGGAGATATTCCCGCGCCTCCCGCTCATGCGTGATTACCTGTTTAATGACTCCTTCGAGATTCGAGATGATCTCCGTCTCAGGCTGTCCGAGCGTGATCTGGTTCGAGAACTGGAAAAAACTCCCGAGCGCCTGTGTCCCTTCGCCGTAAAGGCCTCGCACCGCGAGGTTCAGTTTTGAAAGCGCCTGCAACACCTTCTGGATCTGTTTCGTAATCACAAGGCTCGGCAGATGCAGCATGCAGGAGGCGCGAATACCGGTCCCGACATTCGTCGGGCAGGCCGTCAGGTAACCAAGCGTCGCGTCAAAAGCGTAACTAAGGCTCTTTTCGAGTTCCATATCGATCTCGTCGGCAATGCGCCACGCCTCGGCAAGGTTCAGCCCCGACTGGAAGACCTGGAGCCGGAGGTGGTCTTCCTCGATCATCATGAGGCTGACCATTTCATCCGGCGTGATCACAACCGCGCTCGCACCGTCCTCGCGCACCAGCGCGTTCGAAATCAGATACCGCTCGAGAAGGAACTGCCGGTCGATCTCGCCGATCTCCTTCGTCAGGATCATGTTGGCCTTCTTCAGAAAACTCGAGGCGCGGACCGCCTTTTCCATCTCCGCGATCAGGGCGATCCGCTGATCGGGCGTCATCTTGATCAGGAACGGGTAATTCGCGAGATTGCGCGCGAGCCGTATGCGGGAGCTGACGACCACATCGTTCTCGGGACCCGTGGCCCGAAGCCAGTTGACCGACTGCGCCGGCGAAGAACCGTTCTCAGTCATTTTTTGTTTTCCTCGGGCGCTTGTTCTTGTCTTCGATCTGCCTGATCTCGTCGCGAAGGCGCGCCGCTTCCTCAAACGCCTCGTTCTGGATGCATTTGCGCAGACGGTCCTGAAGCTGGCGGAGATCGTGAGCGCGCCGAACATCCTTCGGGATTCTGGACGGTTTTTTGCCGACATGGACCCCCGCCCGCTGGACCTGTTTGATCACGGCTTCAAGCTGACGATGAAACGCGGTATAACACTGCGCGCATCCAAGACGTCCCTGTTTGGAGAATTCCTCGAAGGTCATACCGCAGGATTTGCAGGCGACCGCGGTTTTTTCCCCCGGCGTCTCAAGAAGTTTTCCGATCCCCGCGAAACCCGTGAAGAAGTCGCCAAAGTTGAAATAGGTCTTGAAATCCGTCCCCTTCTCTTCGGCGCACTGCTCGCAGATATGCACTTCCGCCATCTGACCGCTCACAACCTCGGTCAGGTGAATCGTCGCTTCCTTTGTCCCGCACACATTGCAGATCATGTTCGCTTCGCTCCCGGCCCGATCAAAGGGAGAACCGGACCCCGTCCTTGCGGACCAGCGCGTGAAAATCCTCCAAAAGCAGTTTGGTAATCTTGCCCGGCTTACCGCTTCCGACAACGCGTCCGTCGATCTTGACGACCGGGATGACCTCCGCCGCCGTTCCCGTGAGGAATACCTCATCGGCGTTAAAAAAATCATGCCGCGTCAGGATTCTTTCCGCGAAAGGCAGTTTGAGTTTGCGGGCAATCTCGATGATCGCATCACGCGTGATCCCCTTGAGCGCTCCGAGATAGGACGGAGGCGTCAAAAGCGTGCAATCCTTCACGGCCGACCCCTTGCCGGTTTTCTTGACCATGAACACATTGTCACCCGTGCATTCTACGACGTAGCCCTGGTGGTTGAGCATCAGCGCTTCCATACAACCGCCGTTCCTTGCCTCGATCTTGGCCATGATATTATTGAGATAGTTCAGGCTTTTGATCGACGGATTCACGGCCTCGGGGAGATTCCGGACGGTCGGAACGGTGATAATCTCCAACCCTTTCTGGTACAAATCCGCCGGATAAAGTGCAATCTTGTCCGTGATAATGAAAACTGTCGGTTTCTTGCAGAGAAAGGGCGATAGTCCGAGGTCCCCCGTGCCGCGCGTGACGACCAGTCGGATATAGCCGCTCGTCAGCTTGTTCCTGCGAAGGGTTTCAATAACGGCTTTTTCCATTTCCCTGGGCGTCATCGGAATTTCGAGCATGATCGTATGGGCCGACTCCCAGAGCCGTTTGAGATGCTCCTCGAGCTTGAAGACGATTCCATCGTAGGCGCGAATCCCCTCAAAAACACCGTCTCCGTAAAGAAGGCCGTGATCGAAGACAGACACTTTCGCTTCACTCCTGGGATACCATTTACCGTCGATATAGATTTGAAGTTCCATCTTGAATCTCCTTGTTTAAGGATCCGCTGCGATCAATGTTTAAAAACATTCGAAGCCGGCATCAGCTGACCTTCGTGAAGCGTCAGCGACCGGCTCCCTGTCCGGGCAATTTCTTCATCATGGGTCACGATAAGAAATGTGTGACCCTCTTTCTGGTTCAATTCCGCGAGCAACGACGTAATCGTCCCGGCCGTTTCTTCGTCGAGATTGCCGGTCGGTTCGTCACAAAGAACGACGTCCGGTCGATTGGCGAGGGCCCGGGCGATCGCCACGCGCTGTTTCTCCCCGCCGGAGAGCTCGGACGGGAAATGCGTCCTCCGGTTCCAGAGCTTCACACGTTTCAGAACCTCCTTGACCCAGCCCGAGTCCTTTTTTTTCGCGATAAGTGTGGGGAGTAATACATTTTCATGGACCGTGAGCTCCGGCAACAGATGATAGAACTGGAACACGAAACCGATATTGCGACAGCGGATTCTTGCGATCTCGCGTTCGGGCATGCCGGTCATCTCACGCCCCCGAAAGAAAAGCTTCCCGTCCGTCGGTCGGTCAAGACCGCCCAGGAGATGAAGCAGGGTCGACTTCCCGCACCCCGATTTACCCGTGATGTAAAGCATTTCCCCCTGGCAAACCTCCAGATTAACCCCTCGCAGGATTTCGAGGCTACCGGTCACGGTGTCATAATCCTTCCGCAGTCCGGATGCGCTGAGGATCGCCGCCGCGTTATTCATAACGAAGCGCCTCCACCGGTTTGAGGCTTGCTGCCCGGTGCGCGGGATAAAGCGCCGCGATCACGGCAAGAATGAACGCCAGCCCGGCGACCACCATGATATCCTCCATGCGGACTTCCGCCGGAATTCTGTCAAAAATATAAACATCTCTCGGGAAAACCTCGAATCCGAACGTCGTCTTGAGAAATTCCGAAAGATCGTTGATGTGAAGCGCCCCCCACACGCCCATGCCCACGCCGATCACCATTCCCCAGAACCCGTAACTCATCCCTTCGATCAGGAAGATTCTCCGGATCGCGGACCGCGTGGCCCCAAGGGCGCGGAGGATCCCGATATCCCTGGTCTTTTCCATGGAGACCATGATCAGGGTCGAAATGATATTGAACGCCGCCACGACAACGATCAGGGAGAGCAGAATGCTGATGAGGAATTTTTCGACCTTCAGCGCCTGAAAAAAATGCTGATTCATGTCATACCAGGACGCGAGCCGGTACTGCATCGGGAAATGACCCGCCAGAACCCACTTCCATTTTTCCGCCTCATCCACATCGCTGAACTGAAGACTCAGTCCCGAAATCTTATTCTCCATGTGATAGAACTTTTGGGCCGTCTCAAGGCTGAGCAACGCCACCTGGGCGTCGGCATCGGACATCCCGATATGAAAAATCCCCCGCACGATGACCGGCCACGTCTTGACATGCATCGGGAGCGGCATGAACGGGTTCTTTTTTTCGGGCTCCGGCGTGATCAGATGGATAACATCCCCCACCTGAACCCGAAGCCGGGAAGCCAGGATCTCGCCCAGCACGATACTGGGGACATTCGACTTCTCGACCTTGCTTTTGAAGGACCACCAGCGGCGTCTCTTTTCCGTGTAAACGGACTCCTGGAAACCAAGCGTCCCGGACACAAGATTCTTTTCATAGATCGAAAAATCCCCGTTCTCCGTATCCAGCCCCATCACCACCACGCCCTGCGCGGCGGTATCGGTGCGAAGGATCGCCTGCTTTTCGATGAATCGCATTACAATCTTGAGCCCGGGGATGTTTAACGCCCGGATCTTCGCCATATCGTCGGCCGAGTTCGTCCAATCCTCCGACTTTTCGATCCGGAGATGCGGCTGGATGCTGACGATCTTGCGTTTGAGTTCATTATCGAACCCGGTCATGACCGAAAGCACAATAATAAGCGCCATCACACCGATCGCGATCCCGCCCATCGATATCAACGAAATAAGGGAGATGAATCCCGTCTTCCGTCGCCGGGTCAGATGCCTGTGGGCGATAAAAAGCTCGAATTTCATTGAGCGGAACCTTCTTCCGTCGTTTCCATTTCGTTTTCCAATTCAGCCTTCTTCTTCGGCTTAAGTTGCGGGAACAGGATCACATCCCGAATCGAAATCCGGTTGGTGAGCAGCATCACGAGTCGGTCGATACCGATGCCGAGCCCCCCCGCCGGAGGCATCGCGTATTCAAGCGCCATCAGGAAATCATCATCGATCTCCTTGTGCTCGCCGATCAACTCCTGCTGTTTTTCAAGCCGCCCGCGCTGGACCGCGGGATCGTTCAGCTCCGAAAAGGCATTCGCCACTTCCATTTTGGCGATAAAAAGTTCGAACCGGTACACAAGCTCAGGGTCTTCCGCCTTCGCCTTCGCGAGGGGCGTCATGACCGTCGGATAATCGACGACGAACGTCGGGTCCCAAAGGTTTTTCTCGACCTTCTCACCAAAGATCTCATTCAGGACATCGATATCCTCCATATCCTCGTCGAATTTGACGTGAAGTTTTTTCGCGGCTTCCCGCACGTTCACTTTGCGAAAATCCATCCCCGTCGTCTCTTCGAGAGCGCCGTAAAAGGAAATCCGCTTCCACGGGGCCTTGAAATTCAGGGTGCGATCCCCGTACGGGATTTCGTCCTTGCCATAAAGCATCATCACCAGATGACGAACCAGTTCTTCGGTGATGCTCATCATGTCCGTGTAATCCGCGTACGCCTGGTAAAGCTCCATCATCGTGAATTCGGGGTTGTGGCGAACGGAGATTCCCTCGTTGCGGAAATTCCGGTTGATCTCATACACCTTTTCGAAACCGCCCACCAGAAGTCGCTTCAGATACAGCTCGGGAGCAACACGCAGGTAAAGATCGGTCGCGAGGGCATGGTGATGCGTCACGAACGGTTTGGCGCGGGCACCTCCCGCGAGAGGCTGCATCATGGGGGTCTCGACCTCCATGAATCCTTTAGCGTCGAGGAATTTACGTATCTCGCTGATGATGCGACTCCGCTTCCTGAAAGTTTCGCGGACCTCATCATTGACGATCAAGTCCACATACCGCCGGCGGTAACGCGTCTCGATATCCTTCAGGCCGTGCCAT
>MWBI01000152.1 GCA_002068945.1 Candidatus Omnitrophica bacterium ADurb.Bin314 | reverse complement strand
GACCTGTTCACGCTGACGTCCGAGGCGGTGACGGGCAACGGACAGCGCGTGTCCATGAGCTTTGAGCCTCTCCCCAAAGTCGTGAAAACAGGTGATAAACTTTTTCTCAATGACGGCCTTGTCCAGCTGGCCGTTGAAAGTATTTCGGGAAAGGACGTTAGTTGCAGGGTCCTGGTGGGAGGGGAACTCCGGTCGAAAAAAGGACTGAACCTTCCGGGGATTGATCTCGGAATCAGCGCGTTCACGGAACGCGACAGGGAATGCCTTGAATTCGCGCTCAAGAACGGCGTGGATGCCGTGAGCCAGTCCTTTGTCGAGACGGCGGAGGATATTGAAAGGGTGCGGGAGGCCGCAGCCGGGATGGGACAAAGACCTTTCATTGTTGCGAAGATCGAGCGAGCGGGCGCCCTTGCTCATCTCGACGGAATCCTGAGGGCCGCGGACGGGATCATGGTCGCGCGCGGGGACCTCGGCGTCGAAGTGCCGATCGAAGAGATTGCGATCACGCAGAAAAAAATGATCGCGCGTGCGAACCTCGCGGGGAAACCCGTGATCGTCGCGACGCAGATGCTCGAATCGATGACCTCAAGCAGGCTCCCGACGCGTGCCGAGGCCACCGATGTCGCCAACGCGATCATCGACGGAACCGACGCCGTGATGCTTTCCGCGGAATCGGCGATGGGACTCTTCCCCGAAGAGGCTGTTCGGATGCTTGCGAGGATCGCGGCATTCACGGAGGCGAACCGCCCGAGGGTCACGCTGAAGGCGATCCATGAGCTCTGCGAACAGGATGTCATCGATTCGCCGGGGGAAGCCGAATCACTCGTGGTGGAACATGCCCTTCAAACCATTTCGGTGAAAGCTGTTTTCGTTCCGTTCCGCTCGGGAGCTACGGTACGGATGATCTCGCGGTTCAAACCGCCGGCCTGGATCGTGGCGGCGGGTTCGGGTGGGGCCGTCGGGAGCGGGCTCCTTTTCTCCTACGGGGTGTATCCCGTCGAGATTCCGGAAGAACCCGAAAGTTGGGCTTCATGCGCCACGGCGTGGTTGAAGAAAGAAATTCCGGACGGAGGAAACGCCATTCTTGTGGCGGGTCCTTCGGCGCGCGAGCCCCAGGCGAATTACCGGATGGAATTCCTGAAGTTTTAAAAGCCCCGGACCGGAAGGAAAGACTCATGACGCAAAGCGAGCATCTGAAGTTCATGAAAGAGGCGGTCAAGGAGGCTCTCAAGGGCTACGCCGAAGGGGGTATCCCGATCGGTGCCGTGCTCGTGCAAGAGGGAAAGATCATCGGCAGGGGACACAACCGGAGGGTCCAGAAGGATTCGGCCATTCTCCATGCTGAAACGGATTGTCTGGAAAATGCGGGCCGGCTCAGCGCGAAGGATTACAAAAAATGCGTGATCTATTCCACGCTTTCCCCCTGCGACATGTGCACCGGCGCCATTCTTCTCTATAAGATTCCGGTCGTTGTGATCGGTGAAAATGAAACCTTCCGCGGCCCCGAAACCTGTGCAAGGAAACGCGGCGTCAAACTTATCAACCTTGATCTCCCCGAATGCAAAAAGATCATGCGGGATTTTATCGCGGAAACGCCGCGTCTTTGGGACGAGGATATCGGCGAGTAATAAGGCCTTGTCGCTCCTGCCGTTAATCGAGGTTGGCCGAAAGAAGAATCCGGGATCAAATCGCCCTTGCCTTTCCGGTTCGAATTCGTATAATCCCAATTGTTCCAATTTTCACAATATTCGAAATGAAAAAAATTCCCCGGAAGACGATCACGAGAGTGCTCTTGTACATACGGACCCTCGAGACCCTGGCGAAGGAGAAGCGTTTTCTTGTTTCCTCCAAACAGCTTGCGGAGATCACGGGGCTTTCGGACGTGCAGATCCGCAAGGACATTTCGAATTTTAAAAGCGTCGGGAAACCCCGGATCGGGTACCGGACTGCCGAACTGAAGAAGACGCTTCAGAATTATCTCCTTCAGGATATCACGGTCCGTCTCGTGCTTTTCGGGGTCGGGAACCTCGGTTCCGCGATCTTGCAGTATCCGGGTTTTCATCAGAACAAGATCAAGCTTGTTGCGGCTTTCGATGTGTCGCGCGAAAAGACAGGGAAGCGGATTTGCGGCGTGAAGGTCTATCCGGTAGACCGCGCGCCCGAGATCATCAAACGGTTGCATGGGGATATCGGTATCATCGCGGTCCCCAAAGAGCGCGCCCAGGAAGCCGCGGATTATATGGTGCTTTCGGGGCTGCAGAAGATTGTTAACTTCGCGCCCTGCCCGGTCAGTGTGCCGGTCAAGGTGCAGGTGAAGAACATCGATTTTACGATCGAGTTCTTGTCGCTTTTTTGTAACACGCAGAAATAATTCGGGGGAATTTTAATATGGAAAAAGCAGCTCTTGAACAAGAGGTCAGGCAGATCGCGGATTCCTGGAAGGGCAAGGACGGCAATCTGATCATGGTGCTCCACCAGATTCAGAACCGTTACGGTTACGTGCCGAGGAATGTTTCGCTCGTGCTTTCCGAGATTCTCAATGTCCCGCTCGCCCGTATCTATGAGGTCATTACGTTCTATCATTTCTTCCGCCTGACGCCTCCCGGCAAACATACCGTTTCGGTCTGCATGGGAACGGCTTGCTATCTCAAAGGCGGTCCGGAACTTTTAGGGGAGCTTGAACATCTTTTGTGCGTGAAACCCGGCGAATCGACGAAGGACGGGCAGTTTTATCTCGAGGTGGTCCGTTGTCTTGGCTGTTGCGGCCTGGCGCCGGTTGTGAAGATCGGCGACAAGGTGTACGGCGGCGTGAAGAAAAAAGACATCAGCGGAATCATCGCGCATTATTCCAAAGAAGCCGAAGCGAAAGCCGCGGCTTGAGCGGGGGAGAAAACGAATATGGCGAAATTGACCAAGAACGATCTTCATAGCCTGAAAGCAAAGTACGCCGCGTCCGAGAAGAACTGGATCAAGGTCGGGTTCAGCACCTGCGGGATCGCGGCCGGGGCGCAAAAAGTCTACGATGTCCTCTGTGATGAAGCCAGGAAGAATAATGCGGAGATCGAGATCAAAAAGTGTGGCTGTGTCGGAATGTGCTCCGCGGAGCCTCTTGTGGAAGTGAATGTTAAGGGTTTGCCGCGGGTCTTCTACGGAAAGGTCGACCGTGAGACGGCGATCGAGATCATGGAAAAACATGTGTGCGGGAATCTTCTTGTCAATGACCGTATTTATGATGTGAAAGTCAATTAGGAAGCGGAGCGGATATGGCTAAGACAGTTTTTATCAAGGATACAGCGATCACCGGCAAGGACAGGACACGCGATTTTTACGGGTTGTTCCTGGGCGTTCTGAGGGAAAAAGGGCTGGACACGACGATCCAGCTTGTCCGTCTGGCGGACATGGGTATTTATTCCGCGGGGATCGCGGTGCGCGTCCTTCCGGACAATCATCTCTACACGCAAGTCGGGGAATCGGATATTGCGGGCATTGTGGAGAGCATCAAGACCGGGCAGCCTTATCAGCCCAGGCTTACCAAACAAGCTTCCACCCAGATGCGTATCGTGCTCCGTAACTGTGGTGTGATCGATCCGGAGAAGATCGAGGATTACATCGCTCACGATGGCTATCATGCCCTGGCGCGTTGTCTGACTGAACTGACGCCCGAACAGGTCATTCAGGAAATGAAAACGAGTGGTCTGCGGGGCCGCGGCGGCGCGGGGTTCCCGACCGGCATGAAGTGGGAGTTTACCCGCAAGAGTGCGGGGGATCAGCGATATATCATTTGTAACGGTGACGAAGGCGATCCGGGAGCTTATATGGATCGCAGCGTCCTCGAAGGCGATCCGCACTCCGTGATCGAGGGAATGGCCATCGGCGGTTATGCGATAGGAGCGTCGAAGGGGTTCTTTTATATCCGCGCGGAGTACCCGCTTGCGATCGAGAGGATCGAGAAAGCCATCAAACAGTGTCATGACAACGGGTTGCTCGGCTCGAATATCCTGGGTTCCCAATTCAGTTTTGATGTCGAGATCCGTCTCGGTGCGGGTGCGTTTGTTTGCGGTGAAGAAACCGCTTTGCTCGCCTCCATCGAGGGAAAACGGGGTTATCCCAGTCCGAGACCCCCGTTCCCGTCCGTGAAAGGGCTTTGGGGAAAACCGACCTGCATCAATAACGTCGAAACACTCGCGAATATCCCCGTGATCCTTTTTAAAGGCGGGGAGTGGTTCTCAAAGATCGGCACCGAGACCTCCAAAGGGACCAAAGTGTTTGCCGTGACCGGAAAGGTGAAAAGGTCAGGTCTCGTGGAAGTCCCGATGGGAACCACGATCGAGGATATCGTCTATGGGATTTCGGGGGGTGCCATGAGCGGAAAAAGCGTCAAGGCGATCCAGACCGGCGGTCCGTCGGGCGGTGTGATCCCCAAAGACTATTTCCAGACCAGGGTTGATTATGAGAGCCTCCAGAAGATGGGGTCCATCATGGGGTCGGGCGGCATGATCGTTATGGATGAAGACGACTGCATGATCGATATCGCCAAATTTTATCTCGGATTTTGCGTGGACGAATCCTGCGGCAAATGTGCGCCCTGCCGGATCGGAGGAACGCAAATGCTCCGTCTTCTCGAAAAGATATCGGAAGGGCGGGGGGTTCCGAAGGACCTTGAACAGCTCGCGATGATTTCCCGCGCGATGCAGAAGGCCTCGCTCTGCGGTTTGGGACAGACGGCGCCGAATCCCGTGCTTTCGACCCTGAATTATTACCGCGCCGAATATGACGCGCACGTGAACGACAAGAAATGTCCCGCCTGCAAATGCAGCAAGCTTCTCAGTTTCCTGATCCGTCAGGATAAATGCGTGAAATGCGGGATGTGCTTCAAGGCGTGTCCCGTGGGCGCGATCTCGGGCAACCGTGAAAAGGGATATGTGATCGATCAAGAGAAATGTATTCGCTGCGGCCAGTGTTTCGAGGTTTGCAAGCCTGCGGCAGTCCTTCGTCAATAATGCTTAAGGAGAGAGTTATGGTCAAAGCGGTCATTGATGGAATTAGTGTGGAAGTGCCGGCGGGGACGAGCATCCTCGACGCGGCGCGGAAGGTCCAGATCAAGATTCCGACCCTCTGTAAACATCCGGACGCCTACCTTCACGCCTCCGGCGCTTGCGGTATCTGCATGGTCCGGGTCAAAGGCTCCAAGAAGATGCTTCGGGCCTGTTGCACGCCCCTGGAAGACAAGATGGATATCATCACGCATGATCCCGAGATATTTGAGATTCGCCGAACCGTGATCGAGTTGATCCTCTCCAACCATCCGAACGAATGCCTGACTTGCGGCCGGAACAATAATTGCGAGCTTCAATCTGTGGTTGCGGATTTCGCGATCCGTGAGGAATTTTTCGAGAAGATCGTGCCGGATATTCCGCAGGATAAATCAACCGGCAATATTGTGCTTGATCCCCGCAAATGTATCAAATGCGCCCGTTGCGTCGATGTCTGTCAGAACACCCAGGACGTCTGGGCCCTGACCTTTTTGCATCGCGGTTTCAACACACGGATGGCGCCGGCGGGAGATATCAGC
>MWBI01000151.1 GCA_002068945.1 Candidatus Omnitrophica bacterium ADurb.Bin314 | reverse complement strand
CGCGGTTATGGTAGACTCCGCGACCGCACTGAACGTAACCAGATCTCCGGCCTTCACTCCATCAACCACTTGAAAAATATATCGGTCGTTGCCAATCGCACTGATCAAAAGGTCATAAACACCGTCCGGAACCATTGAAAATGGAGGGGGCTGAGTCGCATTGGTTTTCCGAGTCGGCCCCGGTACATGGCCTATCTGCCAGTTGCCAGAACCGGTCCCAAGCTCTTCCTCAAAGCTCGGGTTGCCGAGCACGTTGGCGAAGGCGGAAGGCGTAAAAGCGAAAAACAGCCACAAGCCGCAAAACCATACGGCAATACGAAGCCGGGGCGCTTTTTTGGCGAGCATGTGGTGTGTGGCGCGTGACATCATTTAAAACCGCCTGTGCGAGAACTTCATTCCAAAACGGAGGTCGTAACGGATGGCATCGGGAGCTTCCCCGTCCTGCTTGGAGTGCTGAACTTTACCGATCGCAAGCCATTCCCCGAAGATCGCTATTTTGGAAAGCCACTCGTCTTCTTTCCAGCGATAGGACCTGAACGGCATCCAGCGGATTCCGGGAGCAAGGTAATACTGGTTTTGATAATGATAAGAGTATTCGTCATTGCTTGTATGCTCAAAACGGAGGTAAGGCATCAGGACCAATTCATCGTTGATCGGGTTATGCGGGAGCGGGATAGCGGGCAGCTTGATCCCCATGATCACGGAGGAGTTCAGAATCCAGGCGTTGAAATGACGCATCTCGCTAAAATCGGTTTTATGCCACCGGTAGTCGCCGAAATATTCGCCCCACACATATTGACGGAGATAATCGGCAAAACGTTCGGGCTTTCCTTCGTCCAGAGGCGGCAACTCCGTGCCCCATTCATAGAAAATCTGAACCCCGGCAACCAGATCGTAGTCTTTCGCGTTCTGGATCTCGTCCTTGATGTTGTAACGGTTGCCGTATTTGATATAGAACTTGTAATTCCGGACCCATTCAAGGAGCGGGATGTCCCAGCCGAACGGGCGGAAGTTGTAAAGCCAGGGATTGCGCGCGAAGGGACGCCATTCGAATCCGGCGAAGATATCGAAGTGGCTCTTGTAATCCGCCCCGACCGCTTCGATCGTTGTCGTCTCCTCGAAGAAGGGATCGATGGTGCTGAGCGGGGCGCGGATGCCTTTAAGGACGATGCGGTTCGTCCAGTAGCCGACCTGGCTGTTGAAGTTCCTGTTCTCGAGGTTGGTCATGCGGTAGGTTGTTTCGCCGAAGGACTGCCACAGCACCGGTTCGCCGGCCGGCTCGCCCTGGAAGGGGCCCCACATCTTTTCCCCGAGATCGAGCTGGTCCGCGAATTTAAGAACGAGCTCTTCTTCCTTCTGGTACTGGGCCTTCGTCTTCACGGGCTCCGGTTTTTCAGGCGCGACAAACACCGGCACGGCCTGGACGCTCTTTGCGAAATTCCCGCCCTGGGATTCGATCCTCGATTTGACGCGGGTCACTTCCGCGGTCGCCTGGGCGGCCGTCGGGAAGGCCTTGTCCCCGACCCAGAAAAGATCGGACGTTCCCCCGCCCGCGAGCGGGAGGGGAAGTTTGCGGATCTCTACGCCTTCGAAATTCGCGACCTGCAGGTTCTTCTTGATGTATTCGTCGATCGCCTTGATGTCTTTCAGGCCGGGAAGGAAACGCGATCGGAGCGCGCCGCCCCCGAAATCTGTCACGATGGAATATTCGGCGTTCTGCGGCCGCGAGCGGGTCTTGATCACGGGAAAGCCGCGGACCCCGGAGACCTTCAGGTCGAGTTTCTGGCCGGACGGGGCGTAGAAATGCTCGGCGTAGAGATTTCTCCCGGGAGTTTCGGCCGGAGCGGCTTCAGGCTCGGTCGTCAGGATGCCCGCAAACGCAGGGGAGGAACAGAAAAGAACCGCGCTTGCCAAAACAGGGGGTATGAAATTTTTAAGTATCATTAAAAATTTTTAGTTTTTGGCTTTCGGCTTTTGCAAAACTTTAATGAACAAGGTCCCGCCAAAACTTACATCATTCCGAGAACATGGCCCATATGATAGAGACCCGTCTTCTTTTTCGCAAGGAATTTTGCCGCCAGAAGCGCGCCCCGGGCCAAAGCTTCGCGGGAAGTAGCCTTGTGGACCAGTTCGACACGCTCCCCATCCCCGAAAAACGACACCGTATGTTCACCGACCACGTCGCCGCCCCGCATGGCGAATACGCCGATCTTCCCTTGCTGCCGGGCGCCGGTGTCCCCTTCGCGGCCACAGACCAGATCCTTCGCCGGGTCCCTGCCTCTTGCATCGGCCAGAATTTCGGCCAGTTTAAGAGCGGTGCCGCTCGGCGCGTCCTTTTTCATCCGGTGGTGGATTTCCATGATCTCGAGGTCGTAGCTTTCGTCGAGGACCTTGCCCGCGAACGCCGCGAGGCGGAACAGGAGGTTCACCCCCACGCTCATGTTGGGCGACTGGACGATCGGTATCTTCTTTGAAGCGAGGGCGATTTTTTTCATCATCCCGGGAGGAATCGCGGTGGTCCCGATCACATACTTCTTCTTCGCCGCGACACAGGCCGCAAGGTTATCCGGCAGCGCCGAAAAATGACTGAAATCGATCAGGACATCCGACGTCTTCATGACCGCAACCGGGCTGGAATCAATCCGGACATTAAGGAGATCGCCGCCGATCAAGGAACCGATATCCATGTCCAGTGTCGCGTGGCCGCGCTGTTCGATGCCGCCCGTGATCCTGAACGCCCTGTCCTTCGCAGCGAGCTTCAGGATGATCTTTCCCATCCTGCCCGCCGCGCCCGCCACCGCCAATCTGATCATACCCTTCTCCTTATACCACTCCAACCTACGAGGTTGGATTTTGGTTAAACGATTTTCAACGTTTTGAGAACTGCCCGCAGTTTCTTCACGTTCTCCGGTTTCATCTCGCAGAGCGGAAGCCGCAGCTCCGGCTTGATCATCCCCATCATCCCGAGCGCCGTCTTGGCCGGAATGGGATTCGTCTCGATGAAGACCGCTTTGGAAAGAGGATAGTGTTTCTTGTGGAGTTCCCGCGCCTTCGCCATATTGCCGTCGAGCGCCGCCCACACCATGTCATGAACGAGCTTCGGCGCGACGTTCGCCGACACCGAGATCACACCCACCGCCCCGGCCGCGATCAGCGGGAAGGTCAGGCTGTCCTCGCCCGAAATGACGGGAAGGTCGCAGAGCTGCATGATCTGGTCCGCCTGGTCCATGCTCCCGCTCGCTTCCTTGATCGCGACAATATTGTCGATCTTCGAAAGCCGCGCCACGGTCTCAGGCGCGATCGACACTCCGGTACGCCCCGGCACGTTATAAAGGACGATCGGGATGTCAACCCGGCCCGCGAGGTATTCGTAGTGGCGGTAGAGACCTTCCTGCGTCGGCTTGTTATAGTACGGCGTCACGATCAGCGCCGCGTCCGCGCCGGTTCGCTTCGCATGCTGGACAAGGCCGAACGCCTCCGCGGTATTGTTCGACCCGCACCCCGCAATCACGGTCCCAGTAAACGACCTTCTGCCTGACGGCCGCCCCGCCGTCCTTGCGCCTCACGCCGCCCGGCATCCTCATGCGACATCGTCGCGGACTCTCCCGTCGTGCCGCAGGGAATGATCACGTCCGTCCCGGCCTTCAGGTGGAAATCGATGAGCCCCGCCATCGCCTTGCGATCGACCTTACCGCTCCTGAACGGCGTGACAAGCGCAACCATGGAACCCGCGAACCTTATTTTCTTTTTAGCCATGTTCTCTTCCTTCTCCCTGCCTGATTAAAGAAAATATTCGCCCCGATAGACAACCTGCGCCTTCCCCTGAAGGAAGGCCTTTGTGACGACGGTACCTTTGCGCTCCAGATCGATCACAAGCTTCTCGCCGCCCCTCGTGTGGACCGTGACCGGTGTCGCGACATACCCCTTGAGCACGCTCACGACGGAAGAAGCCGTCGATCCCGTCCCGCACGCGAGCGTCTCGTTCTCGACACCGCGCTCGTACGTCCGGACCATGATCTCGCGCTTGCTCTTCACCTCGACAAAATTCACGTTCGTTCCCGCCGGCTTGAACTTCGCATGCGTGCGGACTGCCCGTCCGACGGTGGCAACATCGATCTTCCCGAGCCCCTCCACAAAGATCACGATATGCGGGACACCGGTGTCGACGAACGCGTAGTGGAGCCGGTGGCCGGAGACCTCAAGCATGCCGCTCATCTCAAAAATCCTCGGCTTCACAAGCTGGACCTTCACGTCACCGCTTTGTCCGACTGCGGCCTCAATGAGTCCGGAGCCCGACTCAAAGATCATCTTTGGGGGCAGTTTGATAACTTCGCGCGCATACAGGGCAATACAACGGAAACCGTTCCCGCAGGCCGCGGCCTCGGAACCGTCCAGGTTGATGATCCGCATCCTAAAATCCGCCTTCGCGGACTTTTCATAAAGCAGGACGCCGTCCGCGCCCACTCCCTGATGAAGCTCGCAGACCCGCTTCGAGAAAGCGGCGGCGTTCTTTACGACCCCCCGTCGGTTGTCCACAACCACGAAATCGTTCCCCGAGGCGACCATTTTATAGAAGGGTATTGTTTTTCTCATGATAACGTCTTGATAAACCTGCGGTTAGGCGGGCGTATTCTATCAAATCCCCCCCGGGAATCCAAAAGGATTGATTGGAAAGGAGCCGGGGAACCGCACGAAGAGTTTTGCGGCCTCTTTCCGGGCCCCCGGATCAAAACTTCGCGAAGGCGGGACAAATCAGGTCTGATTGTCGCTTTCGGGATTCGTTTTATCGAGTTTCTTGCACACGTCCCTCTTACAGATGCATCCCGTCAACTCCTTCACAATGACGGCCACACCTAGCACGGTCAGGGCAATCGGGGCCCAGGAGACATTCCACCAGGCGAACACGATCACAAGCACTCCGGCGAGCGCGGAACAGCAACAACACGGACTCTTGTGACTTTCTTTCTTTTTTTCCATGACCCCCTCCCTTTCTCGGTTAAGCGGCTCAGGCCGGCATCGTCTCACTCATGTTCATGCCGCCCCCTTTCACTTTTATCCACGGGCATTCCTTCTGTTGTTTCATTTCTTTCCACTGCTCGGCCGTTGGGATGGCCTTGCGTTCGGCGTCCTTATGGATCGCAATCCACTTGGCCTGCGCCTTGAGAAATGGGGTCAGTCACCATTTCCCTGAAATGGTGACTGACCCCATTATTTATTTATACGAGAATGACCTTGGCAGGTTCGAAGCCGTTGAAATTGGGGACAGCGCTCGCGCAGGAGTAGGCGCCGATATTCTTGACGTAAACAACATCCCCGACGAACAACTCGGGGAACTCTTCGTTCGATGTGAGGATATCAAGCGAATCGCAGGTCGGGCCCGCGATCACGCTCATGGTCTTCTGCCCGCGTCGCAAGGTCTTGAACTCGTACTTGCAGTGATCGAACATCATCCCTGAAAAATCCTGGTAGATGCCATCATTGATGTAGTAGAAGTTCTTGTTGTCGCGGAAGGCCTTCCCCACCACCTGCGTCACGAGCACGCCGGAGGGACCCGCGAAAAACCGCCCCGGCTCGGCGATAAAATGAGTGGATTTCGGAAAGAGCTCCTTCATCTGCTTGCGGATCTGCGCGGCCATCCGCTCAAAGTTGATGCCGATCTCGTTTTCAAAGTGAGGTATCGGGAACCCGCCTCCGATATCGACGATCGAAAGCGGCATGCCGTTCTCTTTGGCCTCCCTGAAAATCCCGGCCGTGAGCTCGAGCGCCTGCAAATAATTTTCGACGTTCGTCGACTGCGAACCGACGTGAAAGCTCACGCCTTTCGGCACGAGCCCGAGGCTTTTCGCCTTCCGCAAGAGACAAAACCCCTGGTCCGGTTCCGCGCCGAACTTAAGCGACAGCTGGACGACCGAGCCGCGGTTCTCGACGCGGATCCTCAAGATCACGTGCGCTCCGGGGAAACTCTCCGCGATCTTGTAAAGCTCGGCTTCGTTGTCGAAGGTCATGAGCCGGACGCGGCGCTTGCGGGCGGTGACGATATCCTCTTTCGACTTGATCGTATTCGCGAAGATGATGTGGCTCGGTTTCGCGCCCTGCTTGAGGACGAGTTTCATCTCGGCCGCGCTCGCGACGTCGAAGCAGGCCCCGAGCTTCGCGAAATATTTGACGATCCGCGGATGCGGATTGGCCTTGATCGCGTAATAAGGCGTCACTTCCGGCAGGGCCTTTCGAAAGCGGTTGAACTGCTTCTCGAGGACACTCTTGCGGATCAAGAGAAAGGGCGTCTTATGCTTTTTCAGCATTTGCCGGATCAGATTCTCGATACCCGAGGACTCCGTCGGCCTGACCGCCTTGTTTAAAAACGAAATGCTCCCACTCTCAAGAAGGGGCTGTTTCATTCCGGATCAACCCCTGTCGTCCACGAGGAAGGAGTTGAACTGCCAAAGCTCGTCCTTTTTCGGCGCCTTGGCCCCGAACCTCAGGTACTTCGTGTTGAGATTCTGAAGCGGCGTCCAGTCCGAGGGGATCGAAACGAACGGGACGATGTAAGGGGTCGCGAACTTCAGGATGAACTCGTGATCGATATCATCCGGGAGCAGAAAACCCTTGCGCGGATTGTCGATCATCCAGAGCGCCGCGGCGACCACGGAGACCGCCACCTGGAGAGTCGTCGCCTGCTGGTGCGCGACCAGTTTGCGCGTCGTGTGGATGTCGAGAAGCGAACCGCACCACCAGGACGTGAAATCATGTCCCATCAGGAGCACACCGAGCTCGTCGCGACCGTCAATGATATCGTCCGAAAGGATGCGCTGGTCCTCGTGCAGCTTGTACTGGCGCATCCGGAGCTCCTGCATCGAAAGGACCGCGGAATCGCAGGGGCAGTACGCGTAATGCACGGTCGGGCGGTACACGGCCTTGCCGTTCTTCCATACCGTGAGACGGTCGGAGATCGAAAACGCCTCGCCGTGGCGGATCACCATGCCGTTGATCTCCCCACAGGGCACCCACGAACGAACAAACGTGTTCATGCCAAGCGTGCCGAGGCAAATCTGGTTCTTCGGCCCCGTCCTGTGCTCATAGCCGTCCCTGGGAAGTTTCTTCTCGTGAGTCCCCCAGCCGAGTTCGGCCGGCGCGACACCCTCCTCATAGAACCCTTCGATCGACCAGGTGTTCACGAACTCGTTGACGCGTTTCGGAACGTCCGTGACCTGCGTGTCTCGTTCGCTGATATGGATAACCTTGACGCCTGTTGTCTGCGCGAGCTTCGCGAAGTTCTTCCCGGCAAGAAAGCGCTCGAGGTTCTTCGCGCGCGGATCCCGCGGCTTTTCCTTCAGAATCTTCTTCGCGATATCGATCAGGGCCTTCTTTGTGAAATGGGACACAAGGCCGGGATTCGCGCCGTGGTCGACGATCGAAGTCGCGCCCTTCTCGTCGCCCCACTTCTCCTTCATGAGCTTGCGAAGCTTCATGTGGCGATAGTAGAGCGTGTATTGGGTCGGGTCAGTTCGCTTGTCGTCACGGTAAGGGTCCCATTCCTCGATCGAGGTGTTGACATAGAGGATGTTGTTTGCGCGACACCAGTCGAGGATCTCCCATGCGTCGATATTCCAGGCGAGGTCGATGATCATATCGCCGCACCCGACGTATTTCGCAAGAAGCTTCCTGTAATTGTCCCTCGTGACGCGATCGAAGACGTAGCGGACGCCTTTCTTCAGCGCGTCTTTTACACGGTGGCGGTTGTCGACGAAGTCCATAATCGTGATGTTCTTCGCGGGCATGTCGAAGTGACGCAGGATCAGCGGTGTCGCACATTGCGACACACCCCCGCACCCGATAATCAAGACCTTTCCGTTGAACTTCACGCGGGTCTCGGGGATGCTGGCTTTGACCTTAGGGTATTTGAACACGATCGCTCACCCTCCATTGTTTGAAATTTGACAATAACCGTCACAAAAAACTTTTTCCCGTGAATCGGAAACCGGATATTACATCATATCGTTTTCTGCATCAACCACTAAACCCCGAAAAAACATATTTTTTTAAAAATTCCCCGCCGAAGGCCGAGAGCCAGGCCTTCAGCCCCAAGCCGCCATTGCGCCTTGACGGAAGCGGGCTTTACGTGGAGAATCTTCCCGCTGTCCAAAAAGGAGCCTTTATGAAAAAAATTCTTTGCGCGTTCCTCGCCCTTTCTGTTCTGACATCCGCGACGCCGGTCTTCGCGAATTTCGACAATTTTCAGAAGAGCCCCTGGACCGAAGAGAAGACCTATGTCGATAAATCGGTCGGCAAGCTCGCCTTCGGTCTCACGAACATCACAGCCGGCTGGACGGCCCTCTTCTTCGAAACCGCGAAACACGGCAACATCTTCGCGGGCATCGCAAAGGGTGTCTGGCGCACCGGGACCAACACCGTGGGCGGCGTTCTCCATGCGGCTACCTTCCCCGTCGCGGTGGATATCCCCCTTCCTGACGGAGGCGTGAAATTCGAATGAAACGCTTCCTCGCGCTCGCCCTTCTATTGATGATCGCTCTCGCTCCCTCCGCGGTCGCAACGCCATGGGCCGAAAAGGAAGGTTACGGCGAAAAGACCAAAGGGAAGCTTGCGTTCGGTCTCCGCAACACGTTCCTCGGCTGGACCGAAATGTTCTCGGAGCCGAAGCGCTACAAGTTCGACCTCAAGAAGAGCGAATGGGAAGGGTTCTGCATGGGAATCTCGAAGTTCGTCTTTTACACGGCGGACGGTCTGATCCAGCTCGCGACCTTTCCCATTCCCGTCGACTTCCCCGACTTCGGGGAGGGAGCGGTCCCGGACCTCGGAAAGAAAAAGGAAGGGCCGCCGAAACCGTGGGAGGTTCACGGAAAATCAAGGTACAGCGTAATTCCCGCCTCGGAAGTCCCGGCCACGATCCGCGTCACCAAAGCGAAGTCACCCGCTCCCGTTCCGCCGCCGATCCAGACTCCCCCGACCACTCCAACCTACGAGGTTGGAATGGTTCCCACGACTTCTCTAGCGGAAACCGCGGTCCAGGATACTTCCGGGGTTCCCGAACCGCCGACTCTTGTCGCGACGCCGGTCCCCGACCTGCCCTACTCGAAATAAAAACCGCACCCGGGGTTACCCGTTGCGGCGTTTGACTCACGAATCCTGTTCAGCTTCGGACCTGATACTCGCGGGCGGAATTCCCTTCGCATTCCACAAAGGCATGCTTCAAGCATTCTCGATCACAACCTGGCAACAACCCTCCGATCCCCGATCCTCCGCCCGCGCGTGAACATACCCCGAGAAGACCAGGTCAGGGATCAGCACAGGCAGGAAAAAGCTCTGCGGGGACCGTTTGCACCGCATCACACCGATGCGATGTTCGCTCTTTTCCCTATTACTCCGCCGCCAGAAATCCGTGGACGATGTTGACGAACACCTCGCGCTCTTCCATATGGATCGAGTGGGCCACGGCGGGGATGCACCGGTAAACGCTGCCAGGGATCATCTTCGAAAGCGCCTCCGCTTCTTCCGGAAGGATCAGCACGTCCTCCCCGCCCTCGAGAACAAGCGTCCGGGCCTTGATCCCTCCGAGACGCCCGCGTGCGTCGAACGAAGCGACCGCGTCAATCTGCCCCTTGAATCCGGGAAGCTGCTGCCGGTAACGATCGCGGATGCCCCGTTTCACGAGCGCCGCAACGAAACTTTCCCGGGAAAGAACGCTCGGCGAAAAAAGCCAGCGGGTCCATTCGCGGAGCCACGCCTCGAGATCCCCCCCCTGCGCAAGGTCCCTGTAAAATTTCAGGAAAAGCTCGTTGTTCCTCCCGGAAGAAACGGCCGCGGTGCTCGACAGGACGAGCCGGTCGACGCGCTCCGGATACCGGATCGCAAGCTCCTGGGCAATAAAACCTCCGAGGGAATGACCCAGAACATGCGCCCGCCCGACCTTGAAATGATCGAGCACCCGCAGGACGTCCTCCGCCATTTCGATGACGCTGTACGGCTTTCCCGGAATCGAACTGCGCCCCGCGCCCCGGTTGTCGAGCGTCAGGATGCGGTACTGCTTCGGAAGTCTCGCGATCACCCCGTTCCAGTTCGAGCTGTCGGTCCCAAGCCCCGCGATCAAAAGAAGCGGCGCCCCCTCCCCGCGCGACTCGCAGTAGATCGCGACCTCGCCCGGAAGTTTCTCCCCCTTATGCGTTCGTCGTTCGTGAGTGGTCATGGGTTTCACAGTCTGTCTTTTAGACTCTAGTCCCGCTAATTCCCGGTCGATCAAGTTCGTTTTTCAACAAAAACAATCCTGTTTTTGGAAAAATCCCGGATCAATGGCTAACAACCAGTTTCTGCCGGAAAACCACAAAGAATATCTACTATGGTTTCAACAAAAAAGGCCGTGCCGAAACGCCGGCACGGCCCCGATTTTCAAAAACCCTAAACACATTCACCCCGAACCAGGTCCTGGTAGGTCTCGCGTTTGCGGACGATCCTGAAGGAGCTTCCCTTCACCATCACCTCGCAGGCGCGACCGCGGGAATTGTAGTTGGAACTCATCGTAAAACCGTAGGCACCCGCGGTCATAATCGTGAGGCATTCGCCGGGCCGCATTTCGGGAAGCTCCCGATCCTTCGCAAAAAAGTCCCCGCTTTCGCAGATGGGACCAACCACATCGTACACCCAGCGCCGGGCATCCGGGCGTTTCTGGACGGGCCAGATCGCGTGGTAGGCGTTGTAGAACGCGGGACGGATCAGGTCGTTCATACCCGCGTCCGTAATAAAAAATTTTTTCACGTTCGTTTCCTTCACATAGAGGATCTTCGCGGCGAGCACACCCGCGTTCCCCACGATGAAACGCCCGGGTTCGAAGATGACCTGGAACTTGCGTTTCCTGAGCAGGGGGAGGATCTTCGACGCGAACTCGTCTGCCGTCTGCGGGTCCTCGTCGCTATAGATGATGCCAAGGCCGCCGCCGAGGTTGAGGAACCTTATCTTCATGCCCGCCGCCTCGATCTCATCGATAAATTCCAGTATCTTGCGGAATGCCTCGACAAAGGGCTCCCCCGTTTCGATCTGGGAACCGATATGGACATGAACACCCGTGAGCCGGGCGTGCGTGAGCGTCTTGCTCGCGAGGTAGATCGCGCGCGCGCGTTCAAAGTCGATGCCGAACTTGGTCTCGGCCTTGCCGGTCGTGATGTAGTCGTGCGTGTGCGGGTCGACGTTCGGGTTGATGCGCAGCGACACATTCACTTTCTTTCGCATCTTCTTCGCGAGCGCGTTGATGCGCTCGAGCTCGGGCACGGACTCGACGTTGAAAAGGAGGATGCGAGCCCTGATCGCCTCGCGAATCTCCTCGTCCTTTTTTCCGACGCCGGCGTAGACGATCTTCCGGCCCTGGCATTTCACCTTCCTCGCGCGGAAGAGCTCGCCGCCTGAGACAATGTCGAGGCCGGAGCCCTTCGCGACGAGCGCCCTCAGGACCGCAAGGTTCGAATTGGCCTTCACGGAATAACAGATCAGGGGCCGCACGGAGCGGAACGCGCGCTGGAGCTTCGCGAGGTGGTCGGTGAGCGTCTTCGAGCTGTAGATATACGCGGGCGTGCCGGTCTTCTCCAGGATCTTCCTGAGCGGGACATTCTCGCAGCAGAGCTCGCCCTTCCGGTTATAGCAGAAATCGTGCATCCGGGATTCTTCTTCGAAATCGATTCGTGACATAATCGTTACCTCGATTTTCCAGGATAGTTAACTCCCCTCTTTCCTGGGAGGGGCCGGGGGAGATTTCAGATTCCCCTGGATTCCCCCTTGGCCGAAGGGGGAACGTTCAAGCAAGCAGTCTCGTCCAATAGTCCATCTGCTGACGGACCTTGAGGGGATGCGTGCTGCCGATGGTCTTCTTGCCACGGACCGAAGTCTCGGGGTCGAAGAGATCGTAAATATCCGCGCCGATCCCGGGGGAGAACCTCTTCCACTCCCTGAGCGAAAGTTCCCGCAGCCCCTTGCCCGACTCCGCGGCGAAGCGCACGGCCTGGCCGACGGTCGAGTGGGCCTCCGAGAACGGGACCTTCTTGCGGACGAGGTACTCAAGGATGTCCGTGGCGAAGAGCGTGTCGTCCGCGACCGCTTTCGCCATCGCCTTTTTCTGCCAGGTTGCGGACGCGACCGTGAGTGCGAGCACTTCAAGGGCGATCGTCGTCTTGTGGACCGCATCGAATGCGCCGGGCTTATCCTCCTGGAGGTCCCGGTTATAAGAAAGCGGCAGTCCCTTCTGGACGGTCAGGATCGACTGCAGATGCCCGAAGATCACCCCGGCCCTGCCCCGCACGAGCTCAAAGACATCAGGGTTCTTCTTCTGCGGCATCAGGCTGGAGCCCGTCGCGAACGCGTCGTCGAGCTCGACATACCCGAATGCCTCCGAGTTCCAGAGGATGAAATCCTCGGCGAGCCTCGAAAGATGCATCCAGAGGATCGAAAGGTTCGCCAGAAATTCCGCAAGGAACCCCCGGTCGCTCACGGCGGTCATGCTGTTTCGGGCGATTTTTTCGAAGCCGAGCTCCTTCGCGAGGAATTTTTGATCGATCGGAAGCGCGGAACCCGCGAGCGCCGCGGAACCGATCGGGAGGATATTGACGCGCTTCAAGGTGTCGGCAAGTCGGGCCTTGTCCTCCTCGAGCATCTCGACATAGGCGAGGAGGTGATGCGCGAGCAGCACCGGCTGGGCCTTCCTCAGATGCGTCATGCCGGGGACAATGGCCCCCTGGGCTTTTTCCGCCGCGGCGACGAGCGCCTTCTGGAGACGCGAGGTTTCATACCGTATCACCGCGATCTTTTCCCGGAGGCAGACCCGGGTGGACGTGACGACGAGGTCGTTCCGGCTGCGGCCCGTGTGGAGTTTCTTCGCGACCGCGCCTGAGCGCTTTTCGAGTTCGCTTTGGATCAGGGTGTGAATGTCTTCGACCTCCGCGACATAGCGGGCGATGTCTTTTCCCTCGAGGTCCTTCTCGATCCGCGCGAGGCCTTTCAGGATCGCCTTCGATTCGGCCTGTGTGATGATCGCGGTCCGCGCGAGCATCTTCGCCCACGCCGCGTTTACGGCGAGTTCCGCGTCAAAGAGCTCTTTGTCGACGGCGAGCGAATAGCTGAAGCATCTCAACGCCGGATGCATTTCCTTCTTGAACCGACCGCCCCAGAGTTTTTTGGACATATTTACCCCCAGCTTGGAGCCCAGCGACGAGAGCCAAGAGCTGTTCCAGGCTCTTCGTTTTTCGCCCTTCGCGCTTAGCTTTTATACATTCCCTCGTACGGAAGGCCCCAGAGTTTCATGAACCCCGTCGCGGCCGTCCGGTCGAAGAGATCGCCCTTTGAATACGTCGCGAGTTTTTCCCGGTAGAGCGCAAACTTTGATTCGCGGCCCACGCAGATCGCGTGGCCCCGGTCGAGCTTGATCCTCACTTTTCCCGTGACACGCGCCTGGTTGGAGGCAAAGAAGGCGTCGAGGGCTTTTCTCAGGGGCGAGAACCAGAGCCCGAAATAGACAAGCTCGGCATATTTTTCGCTGAGCACGCGCTTGTAATGGATGAACTCGCGGTCCATGACGAAGCCCTCGAGCTCGTCGTGGGCCTTCAGGAGCACATCCGCGGCCGGGGCCTCGTAGACCTCGCGGCTCTTGATCCCGACCAGGCGATTCTCGATCATGTCAAAACGCCCGACGCCGTAGGCGCCCGCGACTGCATTGAGCCTGTCGATCAGCGTCACGAGCGGCATCTTCTTTCCGTCAAGGCTGACCGGCACGCCCTTCACGAAACCGATCTCGATGTAGCGCGGCTTCTTCGGCGTCTTGTCACAGGCCTTTGTCATCACGTACGCGTCTTCCGGCGGCTCGAGCATGGGGTCTTCCAAAATCCCGGCCTCGATCGCGATCCCCCAGATGTTCTTGTCGATCGAGTAGATGCTTTTTTTCGTCACATCGATCGGGATACATTTCTCCCGCGCGTATTCGATCTCTTCTTCGCGGGTCTTAAACTCCCACTCGCGGAGCGGGGCAATGATCTTGAGATCCGGATTGAGCGCCCTCACCCCCACTTCAAGGCGGACCTGATCGTTGCCCTTGCCCGTGCAACCGTGCGCCACGGCCTCGGCGCCCTCGCGTTCAGCGACCTCGACCAGGTGCTTCGCGATCATGGGACGCCCGAGCGCGGTCGCGAGCGGATATTTCCCCTCGTAACGCGCGTGGGCCCAGATCGCGGGAAGGATGTAGTCCTTCGCGAACTCGTCCTTGAGATCGACGATGAAGGTCTTGAGCGCGCCGGCGGCTTTCGCGCGCTTGATCAGCTTGGTCTTGTCCTTGACTTCCCCGATGAACGCGGAAAAACAGATGACCTCGTAGCCGTAATGTTCCTGCAGCCATTTCACGGCGCAGGAAGTGTCAAGCCCGCCTGAATATGCCAGCACTATTTTTTTCATTGTTTCATCCTTTTCAATGACTGAAGGCCGGAAATGTTCCGGTTTTTCAAAAATCGATCGTCCCCAGCCTTATTGGATCGCTCCTTCGTTAAAGAGATGAAGCAAAACGGCCTTCTGGATGTGAAGCCGGTTCTCGGTTTCGTCGAATACGATGCAGTTCTTGCTTTCCATGACACTGTCGGTGATCTCCTCGCCGCGGTGCGCCGGCAGGCAGTGCATGATGAGCACGTTTTTCCTGGCCTTCGCGACGAGCTCCCTATTGACCTGCATGCCCTGAAAGTCCTTCAGCTTCTTCTTCCGCATCGCCTCTTCGCCCATACTGACCCAGACATCGGTGTAAATCGCATCCGCTCCGGCCACGGCCCTGGCGGGGTCAAAGAACCCTTCGATCACGGCCCCCGTCTTTTTCGCGATTTCCCGCGCGGTCCTCACGATCTTGGCGTCGGGCTGGTATTTCTTCGGCGTCGCGTAACGGATCTTCGCGCCCAGTTTCGCCGCGACAAGGATCAGCGAGTGCAGGACATTGTTGCCATCCCCTACGAACGCGAGGACGGGGTCTTTTTCGGCGGGGATCTTCTCATACAGCGTCATGTAATCCGCAAGCGCCTGGCAGGGATGCTCCTTGTCGCTCAAGCCGTTGATGACGGGTTTGTCGAAGTAGTCCCGGAACTCGGTAATTGTCCAGTGCGAAAAGGTTCGCATGACGACCCCCGCGAGGTACCGGTTGAGGACGCGCGCGACATCCCGCACCTCTTCCCGCACGCCGAGCTGGATGTCCTCGGGTCCGAGGTAGATCACACCGCCTCCCATCGCAAAGATGCCCGCCTGGAACGAAACCCAGGTCCTGGTCGACGGTTTCTCGAAAATGAAACCGAACATGCGTCCCTCGAGAACGTTCCGGAAATCCTGCGGCCGGGCCTTGAGATCCGCCGCAAGTGCGAACAACTTTTTGATCTCGTCCGTGCTGAGGTCGTTGATCGAGATCAATGAGTCGAACATGAGCAGTCTTCCTGTTTTTTCGACAGCTTCGCGAATACCTGGTCAAGGATCGCGACGGCCCTGCGGACCTCTTTCGCGGTCACGTTGAGCGCCGGCAGGAACCGTAGCACGTCGCCCTGGGTCGAATTGACCAGAAGCCCCCGGTCGCGCGCCTCCTGGGCGTAGGGCGCGGACGGTGCGCTGAGCTTGAGGGCGCACATAAGGGCCATGCCGCGATATTCCTCGATCACGGGATACTTTTCCCGGAGCTTCTCGAACTCGATCTTGAGGAGTTCCCCCATCCGGACCGTATTCGTGAGCAGTTTTTCCTTGCGAATCGCCTTAAAAACGGCCAGGGACGCCGCGCACACGAGCGGGCTCCCGCCGAAGGTCGAGCCGTGCATGCCAGCCGTCAGAACCTCTTTCCTGATCCGTTTGTTCACGACAAACGCACCGATCGGAACACCGCCGCCCAAAGCCTTCGAAAGCGTCATAATATCCGGTTCGACGCCGTGGTAATGCTGGTAGGCGAACATCTTGCCCGTCCGCCCCATACCGGTCTGCACTTCATCCAGGATGAGAAGCATGTCCCGCTCGTCGCAAAGCTGGCGCAGGCCCTGCATGAATTCCGGCTTCGCGACGTGGATTCCGCCCTCCCCCTGGATCGGCTCGAGCATGATCGCCACAGTCTTCGGCGTGAGAAGTTTTTTCACGGACTCAAGATCGTTGAACTCGGCGTAGTGGAACTTCTCGATCAGCGGCTCGAAACCCTGATGAAACTTGTCCTGGCCGGTCGCGGTCATCGCTGCGATCGTCCTTCCGTGGAAGGACCGCTTCATCGTGATGATCTCGTAGCGACCGGTCTCGCCACCGTACTTTTTGGCGAACTTGATGGCACCCTCGTTCGCCTCGGCGCCGGAATTGCCGAAGAATACGCGTCCCGGGAAGGAGGCTTTCACAATCTCGCTGGCGAGCTCCGACTGCTTGATGTTGAGGAAGTTGTTCGGGATGTGGAGCATCGTCCGGGACTGGTGTTTGATCGCGTTGATCACGGCCGGATGGCAGTGCCCCAGGCACGACACGCCCCAGCCCGGGAAGAAATCAAGATACTCCTTGCCTTCCAGGTCCCAGACCCGCGATCCTTTCCCCTTCACGAGACAGACCGGCAGCCGCGTGTAAGTGGGCATCACGTATTCGTTATAAAGTTTCTGGACGTCTGTGGTTTTCATAGCCCTGTGTTCAGTTCTCAGCCCTCGGCATTCAGCCTTTACTGATAGCTGATCGCTGATGGCTGATCCCTATAGAGTTATTTCCGTTCCGATTCCCTGATCGGTAAAAATCTCGAGTAGCAACGCGTGCGGGATGCGCCCGTCGATGATGTGCGCTTTGGGGACACCGCCCTCAAGCGCGTCGATGCAGGCCTTCACCTTCGGGATCATGCCTCCCGAGATGATCTGCTGGTCGATCAGCCTCTGCGTGTCGCCCACGCACAGTGACGGGATCAGGGTGCTTTCATCCTTGAAATCGCGCAGGATGCCCCTCACGTTCGTAAGCACCATGAACTTCTGGACTTGCATGGCGGCCGCGATGTTGGCCGCCGCCTCGTCCGCGTTCACGTTGTATATTTCGCCGTCCGGCCCCTTACCGACCGGAAAGATCACGGGAATCTTTCCGAACCCCGTCAGTTCCTTGATCGGGACCGTGTTGACCGAGGACACGTCGCCGACGAAACCGATGTCCCCGTGTTCCGTGTTCTTCACGACACTCAGGACCTTTGCGTCGTAACCGGAAAGACCGACCGCCGAACCGCCGAGCCGTTCGATGTCGTGAACGATGCCGCGGTTGAGCTCGGCCAGCGTTTCGTTGACAACCGAAATCGCGGGTTTGTCCGTCACGCGCAGTCCGTTGATAAACTGGCTCTGGATGCCCTTTTTCTTCATGTTCTCGGTGATGTACTTGCCGCCGCCGTGAATCAGGACCGGACGGATACCGACGTAGCTCATGAACACGAGATCCTGGAGCACCATGTCCCGCACTTCCTGGTACGTGAGCGCGGCACCGCCATACTTGATGAGAACTTCCTTGCCGCGGAATTTCTGAATGTACGGAAGCGCTTCGATGAGGACGCCGGCCTTTTTGATCAGTTCCTGCATTTTTTCGTGTGGAGCGCAGCGTGTTCGGCGTGGAGTTTTCCCCTACGCTCTACACTGCACGCTCTTCCCTTTCTCTAGGAATATGCCGCGTTAATGAGAACGTACTTCGTCGTGAGGTCGGACGTGATAAACTCCGCCCGGCCGCGGCCTTTGCCGATCTTGACATCGATCGTGTACTCTTTTTTCTGGAGGATCCGCCGCGCCTTCGGGATGTTGAGGACGCGAAGCTTCCCGAGGTGCACGACTTCGGCGTCACCGAACGAGATACTCAGGTGGTTCGGGTTGAAATCCACGCCGCTCGCGCCAACCGCGGCCGCGATGCGCCCCCAGTTCGGGTTCGAACCCGCGAGCATGGTCTTGAAAAGCATCGAGTTGGCGATCTGCCGCGCCGCGCGCTCGGCGTCCGTCGGGGTTTTCGCCCCCGAGAGACGCAGTTTGCAGACGTGCGTCACGCCCTCGCCGTCCTTCACCATTTCATAGGCGATGTACCGCATAACCTCTTCGAGGGCCTCACGGAACATCCAGTAGTCGCGGTCGACCTTCGCGATCGCTGGGTTGCCGGCCAGGCCGTTCGCGAGGCAAAGCACCATGTCGTTGGTGCTCATATCGTTGTCGATCGCCATGCTGTTGAACGTGTCGTCCGCCGCGTGGCGCACCGCACGCCGCAGCATCGGTTTCGTGATCGCGCAATCGGTCGTGATGAAACAAAGCATCGTCGCCATATTCGGGTGCACCATACCCGCGCCCTTCGCGCAGGCCGCGATCGTCACTTTCTTCCCGCCGAGCTCGATCGAAAGCGCGATCTCCTTGTTGGAAAGGTCCGTTGTCAGAATCCCTTTCGCCGCGCCGTGACCGCCCGTGTCGGAGAGCTTCGCGACCAGTTTCGGGATCGCCCGTTTGACGCGCGTGACCGGGAACGGCACGCCGATAATTCCCGTCTGGGCGATGAGGACCTCGTTCGGGAGCACCTCGAGGGCCTTCGCGGTCTCCCATGTGATTTCGTCAACCGCCTTCTTGCCGATCGCCCCATTCAGGCAATTTGCGTTCCCGCTCGTCCCGAGAATGGCGTGGTGCCTCGCATTGTTGATAACCTTCATGGAATACAGGACGGGCCACGCCTTCGCGCGGTTGGTTGTGAACGTTCCCGCCGCGACACACGGAATCTTCGAGAAGATCAGCGACATGTCATATTTTTTTTTCTTCTTTTTGATGCCCGCGTGAATGCCGCCCGCCACGAAACCGCGCGGGGAAGTCACCGAACCGTTTTTTTCTCTCTTCCAAAAAGGTTTTTTCATCGAGAACTGCTCTCCCTTAGATTGACTTGCATAGCGGTTTTCGCACTTCGTTCACAGCGATCATATCGTGAAGCGGTTTCAGATGAGCCCCGCACCCTCGGGGAAACCGAACCGGATGTTCATGTTCTGGACCGCCTGGCCGGAGGCGCCCTTTAAAAGATTGTCGATGGCCGTAATGATGACAAGCCGCCCCGTGCGGGCGTCGAGCGAAACGCCGATGTCGCAGAAATTCGTGTTCCGGACGTCCTTCAGGCTCGGGAACTGTCCCGCAGGCTTGACCCGCACGAACGGGTCCTTGCCATACGCGGTCACGAGCGCCCGCCGCACTTCATCCTCCGTCACCGTCTTTTTGGCGGGCTCGACATAGATCGTCGCGAGAATACCGCGGTACACGGGAAGAAGATGCGGGATGAACGTGATCGCAACCTCGCGGCCGGCCGCCAACGAAAGATTCTGCTCGATCTCGGGAATATGCTGGTGTTTATTGACCTTGTACGCGTTGTAGTTCCCGTCCACTTCGCAGAACTGTGTCGAGGTGACAAGCTTCTTCCCCGCGCCGCTCACGCCGGACGCGGCATTGATGATGACGGGATCATGCTTGATAAGCTTCTTCTCCAAGAGCGGAATGAGCGCGAGCGAAGGGCCTGTCGGATAACACCCGGGATTGGAAATAAGCTCGGCCTTCCTGATCTTCTTCCGGTTCACTTCGCAAAGTCCGTAAACGGCCTGCCGGAGCCGCGCCGGGAACGCATGGTCGATTCCGTACCACTTCGGATAAAGCGTCGCGTCTTTCAGCCGGAAATCCGCGGAGAGATCAATCACAACCTTTCCCGCCTGCAGAAACAGGTCCCCGGTCGTCATCGCCTCCGTGTGGGGCAGGCAGAGAAAAACCATGTCGGCCTTCTTCCTGAGATCTTCAAAATCATACGGGGTGATCTGGAGTTGCACGCCCCTGGGAACGGACGGAAGGACCTCAGAAAGCGGGATCGGCTTTTCCTGCCGAGTGGTGAGATGAGTGATCCGAACATCCGGATGGGAAAGCAACAACCTCGTGAGTTCAGCGCCTGTGTAACCCGTAGCGCCCAAGACAGCGCAGTTCAACATCTGACGTCGGTTTCTCCTTTGCGGGAATAAAGGGACAGCCTCCTTGAGAACGCGTTATTATAGGAATAGCTCTATCCTTTGTCAATTTAAGAAGTTACGTCAAAAACCGGGGATGGACCGCGACTCAAAACACTCATAACTCCATACCACGAATCAGGTTACGTGTATTTTGATTGACATTCAGAGGTTAAATCTCTATCTTATGAAATCCATGAAAAAGACACCTCAGATCACCAAGTCCCTTCTCAAGAAGTCATTCGGCCTGACGGTCAAAAAAGTCCCTCTTTACGAAGCCGCGCTGACACACCCTTCCTTCCGGCATGAAAACCAGATCAAGGCCAAACTCGAGGATTTCGACCGTCTGGAATTTCTCGGGGACTCGATCCTGAACGAAGTGATCTGCCAGAGGATCTACGCGGATTTTCCGGACGCCGACGAGGGCATGCTTTCGAAGCTCCGGTCGATACTCGTTTCGCAGAAGATCCTCAGCCGCATCGCAGCAAAATTCAAGCTTCACAATCTGATCCGGCTCGGGAACAGCCTGGGCCAGGCCATGAAAACGCCGTATAAATTCAAACTGATGACAGACTCGATGGAATCGATCTTTGCGGCGGTCTTTTTCGATCTCGGCCGGAAAAAAACGGAGGCATTCATCCTGAAACATTACGCGGAATATATCGACGCCAAACGGCTATTCCGCCTTGATCCCAACCCGAAGAGCACGCTCCAGGAACTGACGCTCAAGAAATGGCAGAAACTTCCCCAATACACCCACAAATTCGGTCCGAAAGGCGTGACTACGACAGTGTCCATAGACCGCCGGCGCAAGGCTTCGGGATTTCACAAGATCAAGAAGGAATCGGAGCTGAAGGCGGCACGGGCCCTTCTGAAACTTCTCCGGCAGGAACAATAACAGGGTCAGTCACCATTTTAGGGAAACGGTGACTGACCCCATTATTCTAATCCAGAACGAGTTCGAAAAGGAGAGCGCGGGCTTTTTTGTTCCGGATCTTTTCGACGAGTTCTTCGACTTGCGCGGGGTCCGGTTTGATTTCGGGAGCGGATAAGGGGCCCGTGACCAGCATCGTGATCGGCCCCAGATGGGCACGCGTTTCCCTCCGAAAGGTTCCAGCCATCTCCGGAAAAATCTCCGCGGCAAGGGTCGTCGGAAAAAAAACATCCCACCGGAAATTCGTCAGGCCATCGAAACCAAGCGTACCTTCCCCAGCCACGACATAATCGGAACCCCTGGTCAGGAAGTTATCCGTCATGACCTTGCCGTCGAACAGACTCCAATTGAAATCCAGTTCGCTGAACGCGCCCGGGTCTTTCAACCGTTCACGGATACCGGAGAAAGGCGTAATAGTCGCCACAGCGCCGGGCAGATCAATGAAATTGACCCGGCCGTTCGAAAGAGTAAAACGACCCTTTCCGCCGAGCAAACCAGCCCAGTTGTCTTTCCCCCAGCCATTTCCATGCAATGAGAACTTCAGGGTAAGCGATCCCGTCATCGGCGGCTGTTCCTGGCCCGAGCGGGTCAGAAAGGATGCAAAGTCCAGCCCCTTGGCCTCGCCTTCACAAAGGTACCCGATCGGTTTGGCTGAAAGGTCCAGCGACCCCGCCAGATCCAGCATTCCGCCATAAACCTGGGCGTGGAACTTGGGAACATCCCATTGCCCGTCCGAATAAGCCAGTTCCGCCGAAAAATCCTTGAGCGTCTGCCCCGAGGGGAACAAGTCTCCGATCGAGGTCTTCACATGGTCGAGCACGTCCCTGCCGGAGGCGAGATCGGCCTTTTTCCGGAAAAGCGCCATGACCGCGTCCCAGAATTCTTCCACTCGCAATTCCCCCGAAGAAAGACGGGCCCAGACCGCACTCTTCACACCCGGCTGGGTGACCTTCAGGTCCGCGACCAGAGCGCTCCCTCCGATCTCGAACTTCATCTCCCGCCCTTCGAGCATGAGCGGGCTGTAATCGAAGGAAAAATTCGCGTTCCCGACGCCCTTGCCGTCCTTGCCCGTCAAAGCGCCGTTCTCGATCGTCACATGAAAGATCTGCTCGGTCTTGTCAAAATGCCGGAGGTCCCCTTTCCAGTTCGCAAGCAACTTGGCATCACCGCGGACCTGGTATCCCTGGAGGGCGGGAACGAATTTCTCCCAGCCCGTCATGGAGAATTTGTTGGTCAGGAGATTCAACTGGCCGATGGCCGTCGCCATATCAAGGTCGGTCAGGTTCCCTTTGAGCGACATCTCCTGGAACCGCACGGAGAAATCTCCCGAAAGCACCGATCCCTTTTGGACAAGATAATCAAAGGTCACGAGGAACGGAACATCCTTTGGCTTCGCGAAATAATTCCCGTATGTAAGAAGCGCAGGGCCGAAATCGAGATTAAGGTGGAGCGAAAGATGATCGAGGGTTCCTTCCAGGCTCAGGTTCCATTGGCTCATCCCCGAAAAACCAATCTGGAGCGGGAGGGCGTTCTCGACTCCGGGCCAGCAGGTGACGAGCTTTTCAAGCGCCACTTCCCTGGATGTAAAAAAGAGGCTTGGAATCTCACCCGTCCCGAGCTTGACGGTGCCGTTCGACTCGACCACCCCGAACGGGAAACGGAAAGAGGATTGGCTGACGGTCAGTTCCTCTGCCGACGCATTCCAGGCGCCGGTGATGTCCATATCGAGATCAAAAGGTTCCGGAGCATTCCATAGTTGGCCGTTCAAAACCTCATAACTCAGCCCCACGATCCGCCCGGTCCCCGAGAAATTCATCGCGGCAACCTCGGGCTGTTTTTTGACCTCAAAGGAACCGTCCAGGATACCGTTCTTGAAAGCAAAAAAACGTCCCGCCTCACCCGCCATTTTTCCGGGGTTCACAAGCGGAAGTCCCTTGAAATCGATCAATAACCGGACATTCGTTTTATTCCAGTCCGGTTTTTCGACCGACGGAATGACCACATGGCCTTTGACGCCAAGCGCTTCGGCCCGGTCACCGACATCGCTGGTCATCTGGACCGGGATGGGAAGGTTCGGGCGGATCGCACCCATTTTCAGCGCGACGTTGCGGAACTGGAGCGGACCGAGCACCGGGAACCAGGGAATGCCGGCATCAGCCTGGCCGCCGAAGACACAGATGCCGGACGGCTCAACCCTGCCCCACGCCATCGGGATGATATTGAAATCAAAACGTATCGAATCCGCGCGGATCGTCGCGGATCCGTCCGTGAACGTCAGGGAAGGTTTCAAGAGAGAAATGGCCGGCTGCGGAAGGAATTTGATCTCGATCCCGTCATGGGAGACGAGCCCGCCGGAGACATTCTGGATTTTCTGGATGAGATAATCCTGAACCCTGGGCGAGCGGAGGAGACGATCGGACTGGAACCAGACAAAAGCGGCAAAGGCGACCGCGGCGAGGAAAAGTAACAGGAAAAAGCGTGCGCCTTTCTTCATGCGGGCCGTCCTCGTATTAAATGACCGGTGACCTTCCGGAGCCAGCGACGGGCATCAATAAGCGTTGCTGCTCATCTGGGACCCGCCGAGCGGCGAATAATTGTAATCCTGCAAAAACTGCTGGCAACCTGAACAGACCCATCCCAGCAGAACGATCAGGGACAGGATCAGGAACTGACGCATTAACGCTTCGTATACTGGAAGCGACGGCGAGCGCCTTTGCGGCCAGCCTTTTTGCGCTCTTTTTCGCGGGGGTCGCGAGTAAGATAACCACCCTGACGCAACGTCGAGCGGCTGTCGGCGTTCAGTTCAAGAAGCGCTCTGGCGATCCCGAGACGGACCGCACCCGCCTGGCCCGCCGTTCCGCCGCCCTCAACACGGGCACGGATGCGGACCTGGCCGAGGAGGTTCACCGCCTTGAGCGGCTGCTCCACGACCATCTGCAAATTGGCGCGTTTGAGATATTTATCAGAATCCTGGCCGTTGATCTTGAACCCTTTCTGTCCGGGGAAAATCCAGACACGGGCGATCGCGGATTTTCTGCGGCCGGTCGCGTAAATGGGAGCTGTTGCCATCTTCAGGAAACCTCGATTTGAATCGGCTTTTGAGCCTTGTGGTTATAGTCAGGACCGGCGAACACGCGAAGACGTTTGGCCATCACATCCCCGTTCCGGGTCTTGGGAAGCATGCGGGTCACGGCCTTCGTGATAACATCGGCCGGCTTTTTCTCCATGAGCTCTTCGAGCGTCACTGAGTGAAAGCCGCCGGAATACCCGGACCAGCGGGTGTAGACCTTCTGTTCTTTTTTTTTGCCGGTCACGCGGATTTTCGCGGCATTGATCACGATGACCTGATCGCCCGTAATCTGATCTTTCGCAAAGCAAGCCTTGCCTTTCCCGATCAGAAGGGACGCTGCCTTCGTGGCCAGACGCCCGAGGGTCTTCCCCGATGCGTCGATGAGATAAACCTTGCGGTTGATGTCCTTTTCCTTAGGAATAAACGTTTTCATAACTCTCTTCTCTTGAATGAATTGGCACCGCTTCTCCTGTTCTACAGGCTAGCGTCGCAACGCCATTTACCCATAAAATCACACGGAAAACAGTGTTAGGGAAAAATCACTACGGAGGAAATCTTCCCGCGACTCGAAGTGTCCCGAAAAAGTTCGCAGAGTATACCAAAGCACCCCTGCGGTGTCAAACGTTTACCCTCTTTTTTTTATTGGACGGACCGGAAGACACGAC
>MWBI01000150.1 GCA_002068945.1 Candidatus Omnitrophica bacterium ADurb.Bin314 | reverse complement strand
CGGGAATCTGCACCGAGTGCGTCGCGTCAAAAATGACCGGATATCCGAACCCGCGCATCACCGGAATCGCCCGGAAATCACTGACAAGATTGTTGTACCCGAAGCTCGATCCGCGGTCAGTGAGGAGAATCTTCCTCGTCCCGCACTCCTCGAGCTTTTGGACGATATTCTTCGTATCCCACGGCGAGAGGAACTGCCCTTTTTTCACGTTCACAACGCGTCCGGTCCGGGCGGCTGCGACCAGAAGATCGGTCTGCCGGCAAAGGAACGCCGGAATCTGGAGGATGTCCGCTATCTCCGCCACGGGTTCCGCCTGATCGGGAGTATGGATGTCAGTCAATACGGAAAGCCCGAACTCTTTTTTGATCTTCGCGAGCGTCCTGAGTCCCTTTTGAATGCCGGGACCGCGGAAGGACCGGATCGACGAGCGGTTCGCCTTGTCGAAACTCGCCTTGAAAACATACGGCATTCTGAGCCCCGCGGCAAGTTTCCGGATCGCGGCGGCGAGCTTCATCGTTCCGGGCTCGTCTTCGATCACGCAAGGCCCTCCGATCAGGACCAGTTTTTTCGGATCTCCAAAAACGATCTTGCCGGCAGTGACTTTATTCATGGGCAGCTGTTTTTTCCTCGACTTCCGTCGGTGCGGGAACGGGTTTAAGGGCAGATTTCGGAAAATTCGATTTCTGGAATTCCAGGGCGCTCGCGATGAAATCACGGAAAAGCGGATGCGCGAGGTCCGGCTTGGATTTGAACTCGGGATGAAACTGGCAAGCGACGAACCACGGATGGCTTTCCAGCTCGACCATCTCGACCAGCTTTCCGTTCGGGGAAATGCCCGAGAACTTCATGCCGCCTTTCTGGAACCTCTCGCGGTATTCGTTATTGAACTCATAACGGTGGCGGTGCCGCTCGGAGATCTGCTCGGCTTTATAGGCCCTGTACGCCTTCGTATCCTTCCTGACGTCGCAGGGATAGGCCCCGAGACGCATCGTGCCTCCGGGGTCCTTCGCCTTTTCCTGCTCCCCGGAAAGGCTGATGACGGGGAACGGGGATTTCTTGTTGAACTCGGTCGAGTTGGCGCCCTTCATGCCGAGGACGTTGCGGGCGAACTCGATCACCGCACACTGCATCCCGAGACAGATCCCGAAGAACGGGACCTTTTTCTCGCGGGCGTACCGGATCGCGAGCAGTTTCCCTTCGATCCCGCGCTCGTCGAACGCGCCGGGGACGAGAATACCGGAAACATCTTTCAACTGGCTGAGCGAACGCGCCGTCCCGGGTTTGTCCGAGTTGACGCGCTTGATGATGACCTGGCTGTCGTTGGCGATACCGCCGTGTTTCAGCGATTCATAGACCGACTTGTAAGCGTCCTGAATCTCCGTGTGTTTCCCGACCACGGCAACCTTCACGGAAAACCGGGGACGAAGCGCGATATCCACGACCTCTTTTTTCCAGGCATGCAGGCTCCCGGATTTATATTCGATCCGGAGCTTCCGGCAGATCACCTTGTCGATCCCCTCGGCCTTGAACATGAGGGGGCATTCGTAGATCGATGTCACATCCCGGGCCTCGATAACAGCCTCAGGCTCGACATTGCAGAAAAGCGCGATCTTCGCCTTCATCGGCTGATCGATCTTCTTTTCCGTGCGGCAGATGAGGATATCCGGCTGGATACCGATCTCGCGGAGTGTGCCGACCGAATGCTGCGTCGGTTTTGTCTTGAGCTCGCCCGCGGCCCGGATATAGGGCACGAGCGTGAGATGGACAAAAAGGGAGTTTTCGCTGCCGACCTCATGACGGAACTGACGGATCGCCTCAAGAAACGGCAGTGATTCGATATCACCGACCGTGCCGCCGATCTCGGTGATCACGACGTCATAGCGCTTGTTCTTCGAGACCCCGCGGATTCCCTCCTTGATCGTATCGGTGATATGCGGGACAACCTGCACGGTGCCGCCGAGGTAATCGCCGCGACGCTCTTTCGTGATGACCTTGAAATAGACCTGCCCGCTCGTGAGGTTGTTCTCGCGTCCGTAGGTCGAGTGCGTGTAGCGCTCGTAGTGGCCGAGGTCGAGGTCCGTCTCGGCGCCGTCATCCGTCACATAGACCTCGCCGTGCTGGCACGGGCTCATCGTGCCCGGATCCACATTCAGGTACGGGTCAAGCTTCTGCATCGCAACCTTCAGGCCTTTCGCCTCCAGGATCTTCGCGATCGAAGCCGAGGCGATCCCCTTGCCGAGCGAAGACACCACACCGCCTGTCACAAAAATATGTTTCGGCATATCACCATTCCCTCACGGGGTTATACATCCTCCGCGGAGCCCCCCTGGCTGCGGGCCCGTGCCAGACGCGACTCAACCTCCCGGAGGTCCTCTTCCGTATCCACGCTGATGAAATCAAAATCGGTCTCGATCACGCGAATCTTCCGGCCCCTTTCGAGGACCCTGAGCTGCTCCAGTTTCTCGGTCATTTCCAGGACACCGGGTTTCCACGCGACGAATTCCAGAAGGAACCCGCGGCGGTATCCGTAAACACCGAGGTGCTTCAAAAAGCTGAACTCGCGGTCCTGCTGCCCCTGCGCGTACGGAACCGGGGACCGCGTAAAATAAAGCGCGCATCCGCCTTCATCGCAGACGATCTTGACGACATTCGGGTTGGCGAACGCGGCGCGGTCCGTCATGCGGAGGGCGAGCGTCAGCATTTCGGGGGCGCGCGAGACCCGGAAAAGCGCCACCATTTCATCGAGGGCTTTCGGGTCCACAAGCGGCTGGTCGCCCTGGATATTAATCACGATCTCGTGATCGAATTTTCGCATGACCTCCGCGATACGCGAAGTTCCGTTCGGGTGATCACGTCGGGTCATGACGGCCATGCCGCCGAACCCCCGGACACAGCGCTCGATCCGTTCGTCGTCGCAGGCCACGATCACATCTTCAAGCGACCGGGCCTTGCGGGCATTCTCCCAGACGTGCTGGATCATGGGTTTGCCGGCGATCGTCCGGAGAATCTTTTCGGGAAGGCGCGTCGAACCAAGACGCGCGGGAATGACACCGATCGCTTTCATCGCATTCATGCCTGGCGGATCGCTTCCCTGAGCTCCGCGGGGGAGGCCGTTGCCGTTCCGAGCTTTCCGACCACAATGCCGGCCGCCATATTGGCAATCTTCGCGGCCTCCTGCATCCTGGCACCCGCCGCGAGCGAGAGCGCGAGCGTTGCGATCACCGTGTCACCGGCACCGGACACATCGTAAACCTCACGGGCCGCGGTCGGAACCTTCGTGATCTTGCCGCCCCTCTCGAAAAGGGCCATACCGTCCTCGCCAAGCGTGATCAGAACGGACCCGAGCCTGAGCTTTTTTATAAGCGCCCAGCCGACCTGTTCAAGGTCCGGCATTTTACGCCGGTATCCGACCATCCTTTCATATCCCCCGTACGCTTCCTTGCGGTTCGGAGTGATACAGGTCACGCCGGTATAATAATCGAAATGTTTCTCCTTGGGGTCCACCAAGACGGGCTTTTTGAGCTTTTTGCAGAGTTTCACGACTTCGCGCAGGAGAAAGGGTTGCATGACGCCCTTGCCGTAATCTTCGAGGATCACGACATCGATCTCCCGGATCTTCTGCTTCACAAATTTAAGAATCTTGTCGAGATTCGAACGCGACACATCCCCGGTCCTTTCGCGGTCGAAGCGGACCATTTGCTGGGAGTGCGCGATCACACGCGTTTTGAGCGTCGTGGGCCGGGTGGGGTCATAAACGATGCCGCCGGTCTCGATCCCCTGCTGGCGTATGGCCTTGAGCAACATCCGCCCGTACAGATCACGACCGACCACCCCGCAGGGATACGCCTTCCCCGAAAGGGACCTGATGTTGTGAGCGACATTCAGCGACCCTCCGGGCATGTAGGATTCGCGCTTAACGTCAACGACAGGAACGGGGGCCTCGGGAGAAATCCGGGAAACACTCCCCCAGACGAACTGGTCAAGGATGAAATCCCCGATCACAAGAACATGCGCCGCATGGAATCCCGCCACAATACCGAGGAAGCGCCTTTTTTCTGCCGGAGTAAGCATATTGCCCATTGGTTGTCCCGTCATCTCCGCCCAAGCGGAGACCTTCATCATGGATCCCCGGAAAAAGACCGGGGCTGAACCTGGAAAGAAATCGTGCGCTAACTACCTGCCGGATGAAGGGTTTATAGTAACATCCCGGGAGGGAGATTGTCAATCAAAGGAACCTTCCTTAACCCATTATTTTAAAATGAGTTAGGTGATATCAACCGTCAAAAAGGTTCGCCGTCGCGAATTCCGGATCGCTCGTAAAGTGGATCCGGAGCTTCCGGAGCGCTTTTTCATCGCCGGGAGTCGGGATATGCGTGATATGCATTTCGCAATCCCTCAGGGTCTTGAGGCTTTCCAGGGCCTTCTGCGCGGTGGGATTGGTCGTCGCGCTCATGCTGAGGGCGATGAGAATTTCCTCGAGATCGAGGCTGACCGACTTATTCCCGAACACATGCTCCTTGAGTCCCCCGATGGACCGTATGACGTTCGGTGACAGGATATGGATGTCCTCCGGGAGACAGGCGATCTGCTTAACGGCATTCAGCACGGCGCTCGAGGCGGCGTGCATGAGAGGGGTGTTTTTCCCTGTGACGATCGTGCCGTCGGGCAGTTCGATCGCAGCCCCGCAGTAAATCCCCTGGTTCCCCTTGCCGGCCTTTTGCGCCTCTTTCGCCGCATCGCGCGCCGGTGTGACCACCACGCGGTCCTCCGGTTTCACTTCGAGGTCGTCCATCAAAAGCTCCGACTTTTCGACGGCTTCTTTTTCGACATACCCCATCCGGTAATCGCGGGCGCACTGAAAATACCTCGCGATCACCTCCTGCACGGCGGCCCGGCTCACGACCGGGTCGTCCACGATCCCGAACCCCGCGCGATTCACTCCCATGTCGGTCGGCGATTCATAATGAGCCTCTCCGCCCGTGATCTTCTTGAGAATCCTCCTCAGGACCGGGAACACCTCGACATCGCGGTTGTAATTGACCGCGGTGACCTTGTATTTCTCGAGGTGGAACGGGTCGATCATGTTGCTGTCGAGCAGGTCCGTTGTCGCGGCCTCATAGGCGATGTTCACGGGATGGTTGAGCGGGATGTTCCAGATCGGGAAGGTCTCGAACTTCGCGTAGCCGCTCGTGTGCCCCTGCTTGTGGTCATGATAAAGCTGCGACAGGCAGGTCGCGAGCTTGCCGCTTCCCGGGCCGGGTGCCGTCACGACGACCAGCGGTTTTTTTGTGACGATATATTCGTTCGCGCCGTAGCCTTCATCGCTCACGATCGTGTCAACATCCGTCGGATAACCCTTCGTGAACCGGTGCGTGTAGGTCCGGATCCCGCGGCGTTCGAGCTTGTTTTTGAAGATCTTCGCGGCCGGCTGGTCGGCGAACCGCGTGATGACGACCGCCGCGACGTCCAGTTCCCAGCTGCGGTATTCGTCAATCATGCGGAAGATGTCCACATCGTAGGTGATGCCGAAATCCGCGCGCATCTTGCGCCGTTCGATGTCCCCCGCGTGAATGCACATGACGATCTCGGCCTTGTCGCGGAGCTTGTGGAGGAGGCGCATCTTGACGTTGGGGTCGAAGCCGGGAAGGACACGCATGGCGTGATAGTCGGCGACGATCTTTCCTCCGAATTCGAGGTAAAGCTTGTCGCTGAACCGTTCGACACGTTCAAGAATGGCCGCGGTCTGTTCGTTCAGATATTTGTGATTATCGAACCCGACCTTCCTGACTGTGGCCAGCATACCGCCCCCTGAGCTTTTGAGATCAAGAATGAAACGTCGAAAGTGAGGGCCCGCGTCAGTCGAAACACGTCCCTCTTCATTTCCGGCTTTTAACCGCCCGTTCCGGCACCCCTTTCAGAACGGCTTTCTCCGGGCATAACTTACTTGCCGCCCGGACAACTCTTGCAATCGCCAACGCACGACGGTGGTTTATCGTTTTTTGCGGCGGACTTGTAGCTTGAGGAACGATAGTCCGTCTGATAAAAACCGGAGCCCTTGAAGAGCACCCCCGCGCCGCCGTGGATCTGGCGCCGGACCTCCGGTTTTCCGCACTCGGGACATTTCCGGACGGGCTTGTCGCTCATGGACTGGAATTTCTCGAACTGATGCCCGCAGGCATCGCATTCATATCCGTAAGTAGGCATGGCTGTTTCCCCCTTCGATATTTCGGAATGGCGGGTATTATAAAACAACGGTCGCGGCTTTCAATCCATGTTTTGCGTGAAAAACCGGCGTTAAACCCCGATTGGCCGGTGTTCTTCCGCGACGCCGGGCTGGTACTCGATCAATGTCGCGGTCACGTCGCCAAGAACGGGAATTTTCACCTTCAGGACAAGCGGGACGCGGCGGTCGTCCAGGCTCATCCATCCGCGGACCTTTCCGCGGCGGACGAAGAAACCTTCGAACAGGATGACGGGCTCGACTTCGACCGCCTCGAAGACGCCGATCCCCCCGATCGTCATCTCCTTCGTCCCGTGCGCCAGCACCTCAAGGTCCCAGTTCTTCTCGTCGGCATTGACCGGAATCGAGGCCTTCGTGCCCGGTTTCACGTCGAGCGTCCGGTAATAATAACCGCAGGAGATCTGGTCCTGGACATTCTTCGGGATGAACATCTCCTTGCGGCTGTTATCTTTTTTCGAGAAAAACCGGCCAAGATGCTCCGCCTGGTCATACTCCATCACCTCGTCGGTCCAGTACCGCCCCTCATGCACGGTCTTCTCATACCGGAGCGAGCAAAGGTTTTGGACATCAACATAGGAGTGGTGCGTGTCCCGGACCTTATAGATCCAGTCAAGAACGGGTTTTGACCGGATATTGATCTCGATGTGGTAAGCGTCACGCCCGTTGACCGCGACGATTTCTTTGACAACGGACTCAGCTTCGCCGACCGTGATTCCGGCGTAGGTCACCTTGAACTTCAGTTTCTCTCCGACAAAAAACCGCGCCGGCGGTTTCCCGGAGGGAGGGAAAATCTTTTCCGGCTTGGCGGCATGGACATTCGCGGAAAGAAACATCGCCAGGAACAACGCCCCCCACCGGCGGCCGGTGTTCGCCGGGGATGAGCGCCGGACGCCGGCGGGATACGCGGCTTTCATAGACGGATAGCTCCTTCTCGTTCCCCCGCACGCGCCCATCCCGTCGCGGAAGATCTCTTGCGCGAGCGCCGCTCCCTTGCCCTGATCGGGGACCAGCGTCCCTTCCGCGCCGGACGTGGCACAAAGTCCGCGTCCGTTGTGTTTTTTTCTGTCGATTTCGATGACCTTTCGTTTCGCCATGATCTCAACCCTTTTGCGGGAACCCCCCGCTAAATACCCGCTCGATCTGTTCAAGCGCTTCTTCGGGGGCAAGCGTTTTCAGGCAAGCAATGGTCGGACAATCCTTTTTGAAACGGAATTTATAATAGCAGGGACGGCAGGCAAGGTCCTGTTTAAAGACCGCCGCCGCATCCGGGGAAACGGGATAAGGTCCGTACACCTCGGGCGGCACGGGACCGTAAAAAGCGACCAGGGGCACCTCAAGGGCGCGGGCCAGATGGACCAGCCCGCCGTCGTTCCCGACAAAAAGCGAGGACTTTTGAAGGAGGACCGCTGTTTCCGCGATCGTCGTCTCCCCCGCCAGGACGACAACCGGCAGACCGAGCGCATTCTTGAGCTGTCCGCACAATTCGGTCTCAGCCTTGCTTCCCACAATGCACACACCCTCAAATCCGTACTTTTTCTGCATCATCCCGATCAGGACCGCATAATTCCCGACAGGCCACCGCTTGAAATCCGCTTCCCGCCCCCATGAGTCGCCTCCGCCGGGACTGACCGTGATGAATTTGCGGCCAAGCGCGGCCGTCCGTTGCGCCATTTTCTTTTCAAGCTCCGCCTTCTCCGGCGGAAAATAATATTCAAGGAACCGGTCCGCGACCGGGATTCCCGCCGCTTCCGCGAGACCCGCGTAAAAATCCGCGGCATGCTGTTTCCAATAACCTTCGGGAAGCGGATAGCGAACATTATGAAAAACCGCGCGGCGCTTGTACGCAAACCCCGCGCGCTTCGGAATACCGAGGAAGGCGAGCGACCAAAAAGCGTTTTCAGGCCTCAGCGAAAAATCGAGCAGGAGGTCATACCGTTTCGCCCGAAGCTTCATCCCGAGGTCCAGGAGCTCCCGGAATTTCCGGGTACGGGTCTGGCGGCGGAGCTTGTCCTTGTCGAGCACGAAGATCCCGTTCACGTGCGGGTTGTGCTCCACCACTTCGAGGGTCCGGGACCCGATCAGGAGATCGACAGTCTCGACCGCCGGGAGCAGTCGGAGGGCGCGCAGGACCGGCGTCACGAACAAAAGGTCCCCGATCCCGTACGGGTGAACGACCAGAACGCGCCGCAGGGTCCTCATTTCAGACCTCCGCCTTCCACACCCCTCCACCCCCGGGAGCTAGACCCGGGGTCTAGCTCCCGGGGGTGGAGCAGGTCGGAAACGGCACGATGAACTTCGTCCACAGTGATGTCTTCGATGTAAGTGTATTTTCTTTCGGACGCGGGAATATCGCTCACATCTTTCGCCACAACCCTGCATTTTGTACCGAGAGGTTTCCAGCGGTCGGGCCCAAGACCGGGTTCATGGCGCCCGAAGATCGAGACGACGGGACAACCGACCGCCGTCGCGATATGGACGGGCCCGGAATCATTGGAAACAAGCAGCGCGGCCCTCTTCAGGAGCGCCCCGAGCATCCCAAGGGTCAGCTTCCCCCCCAGATCCACGATGGGCACCGCACTCTTCTCCCGAAGACTTTCAACGACCGGCTTGTCCTTGAGCGATCCGACCGCCAGAAGAACGGCCCCCGCTTCTTTCTGAAGCCGCGCGGCCAGCTCCGCAAATTTCGCGGCAGGCCACATCTTGGTCCTGTCGCTCGCCGAGGGACTGAGAACTATCAGTTTTTTGTCCGCGGGAACTTTTAAATGAAACAGGAGGTTCTCAAGGGAGCGCGCGGCGCTTCCGGACACCGGGAAACAGGCCTCGATCTTCCCGGGACAGGCGATCCCGAGCGGCGCGAGAAGGTCGAAGAGATATTCGGTCTCCCGCTTCTCGCCGAGTTTTTTGTCGTAGGCATGCGCGTGCGTGAGCGCCCACGGAGCGCGGCGATCATACCCGAGACGGACGGGAACGCCGGCAAGCCATCCCGCAAGATGCATCCGGTTCGTGCCATGGCAGTGGATCACAAGATCGAACTTCTTCGCGCGGAGCCGCACGGAAAAACAGAATTGTCCCCAGAGACCTTTTTCGCTTCCCTTTTTATCGTAAAGGATCACCTCATCAAGATACGGATTGTCCTTCACGATGTCCCGATGCTCGATAAAAACAAGCGCGGCGATCCACGCCTTCGGGAACCGTTCCCGGAGCGCCTGAAAGACCGGCGTCGTGAGCACAAGGTCCCCGATCCGGTCCGTCCGCGTGACAAGGATCTTTGGATTTACAGGAAGATGAACCGGTTTCATGGGATCAAAAGCTCCCTGCAGAGTTTCAGAACCGCCCCGGAATCCAATCCGTGGAAGCAACTGCGTTCAGCGTAGGGCAGGAGATGTGACTGACAGGCGCAATTCGCCGCGTCTCCCGTTGCGATCCTGAAACCAGGGCCTTCGTGACCGTATTTTTCATGGTCCGTCGGGCCAAAAAGTCCTATCGTCGGCGTCCCGGTTTCGTAACCGAGATGCATGATCGCGCTGTCGTTCGCGATCACAAGCGCCGCTTTCGAAATAAGACAGGCGGTCCCGGAAAGGGTCATATCGCCGGAAAGGATTTTCACGGACGCGGGCATCCCTTTCGCGACCGCCTCCGCGATCGGCCGTTCGTCTCCGGAACCGATCAGACAGATCGTTTTCCCGGTCTTCAAGGCCAGATCACGCACCACCTCCCGGAAGGATTCCGCGGGCCATCGTTTTCGACTGCTCGCGGCGCCGGGCGCGACCAGAATCCAGCCCGACCTCTCCCGGATTCCGAGCGCTTCGAGTTTTTCGGCGACGGATGTCTCGTCAGCGGTGTCAAAGAAACGGAACGGAACGGGCGACGCGGCCGGGAGCCCCATCATCGAAAGAACCTCGAGATGCCGGTCCCGCATGTTGACCTTTCGGTACTTCCGGAACAAGGGACTGCGGCGCGGGGCAAGCACGAGGAACGGGATCGCGGTGTTACGGAGATCAACCGCCATGTCATAGCGGTCCTTCCGGAGCTCCCGCAGGAACGCCCACTTGCCGCGAAGATTTGCCTTCTTGTCATAAACGACGACACGGCGGAGGTCCGGGCTTTTTTCAAGAATGCTTTTCGCCTTCGGCCCGACAACCACCGTGATCCGCGCGGCCGGGAACCTTGCGCGAAGTGCCATGATCACCGGTGTCGTCAACACGACATCGCCGATATTGCTGAGCGTCACAACAAGGATGCTTTCAGGATCCTGAGCCATCGGGGAAAGCACCTAATTGTTGGACCGCTTCAAAGACCTCATCGGGCGTGATCCCGGAAAGCCAGCCATCCCCGGGGAGGTCCTTGCCGAAGAACGGGATCGAATAACCCGGCGGGACATACTGCAGGACGATCGATTCGCCGACACCGCGCGGTCCGGTAAGATCGGGGTCCGTGGGACCGAAGATCGCGGCCACGCGCGCCCCGACACCGGAAGCGATATGCATCGGCCCGGAATCCCCCGTCACAAGACATGTCGCGTGTTTGTAAATACAGGCGGAGACCCGGAGCGGCGTCTTTCCGACCAGATCGATCACGCGCAATTCGTCAGCCCCGGGCGCTCCCAGGCGGCGAAGTGATTTCAGAAAATCCATGAAAAGGGTTCGGTCCCCCGCGGAACCCGTCACCACAATCGGGATCTTCCACTTCGCGTGAACCATGGAGGCAAGTACCGCAAAATGCTCCACCGGCCAGCGTTTTGGCTTCCAGTTCGCTCCAAGATGGAAACAGACATACCGCGCGCCGTCCGTGAGCCCGTTCTGCCGGAGGACCTCGCGGGCCTCCCGGTCGTCTCCGGGTGTGAAATAAAAGCGGGACTTCGGCTCGATGGGCGTTTCATAACCGGCGCCCTTCATGAGGGTCATAAAGTAGTCCAGCTGATGGAGCTTCCCGTCCGGCTCCCGGACCGCCGTCGTGAGGAAAAGGCTCCGCCCTTTTCCGTAGCCGGTGCGTTTTTTCACCCCCGCGAGACAAAGCATGACAGCCCGCGAACGGGAACGGTGGAAAAGATAACCTTCATCCCAGGGGCCGAGTTTCCGGAGCCGGAAAACGAAACCAGCCCGGGAGAACCAGGAGCGATGCGTGGATTTTTCGTCGAATGGAAGGAATCCGGCGACCGCCGGATGCGCTTCGAGAATCGCGCGGCAACGTTCCGGCGCGACGCAGAAAATCTCAGCCCCGGGATAGCGGCTCTTGATCACCTCAAGCGCCGGCATCTGGAAAAGCAGATCGCCGAGCCAGTTCTTCATCACGACAAGTATTTTCACACTGTCAGAGATGCTTCAAGACATCTCTCCTCCGTTTTAAAACCGTTAAAATCTTTCTCAAACAAACCCGCCCGCAAGATCACGGCCCCGCCAAAGGCGTGACCTGACCCGAACGGGGTCATGCCTCAAGAAACCTTTTGGCGGTGTCAAAAACCTCATCCACCGAAATGTGGGCCAGGCATCCCATCGTCTCCTTTTCCTTGCAGACCCCGCTGTAGCAGGGCTGGCATGGGAGGTTCCGCATGAACACGGCGATCTTTTTCGCCGGCGGGACATGACGCTTCGGGTCCGTCGGGCCGAAGATCGCGGCGATCGGGACATGCATCGCGGCCGCGACATGGAGAAGGGCCGTGTCCCCGGAGACTACGAAATGCAGCTTTTGGAAGAACGCGGGCAGGTCCTCGATCCCGGTCTTCCCGATCAGGTTCACGACCCGGTCCGGGTCGAAGTCGCGGAATTCATTCGCAAGCTCCGCTTCGCCGGGCGAACCGAAAAGAAGAATCCGCGCGTCGTAGCGGTCAAAGATCCGTTCCGCGAGCTTCCGGTAATGCGCCGCCGGCCACCGCTTGGTCGGCCACTTGGGACTCGATCCCATCACGAAACCGATGACCTTCGTATCGGCCTTGAGATCGAGCGAAAGAAGGACACGCTCCGCCTTTTCGACCTGCTCCTTGCCGGGCCAGAGCTCCAGCGTATCATCATAGTCCTGGACTCCGGCCTTGGAGATCACCCGGAACTGGTGGCGGACCGGTTCTGCCGCGATCCGGAACGTCTTGTCGGGACGGTTCAGGAGTGAGC
>MWBI01000149.1 GCA_002068945.1 Candidatus Omnitrophica bacterium ADurb.Bin314 | reverse complement strand
AATTGGCGCTGTGCTGGTGCGCGAGGGCCGCATTCTGGTAAAGGCGCACAACAAGCCGATTTCCGCAGGCGATGCCAGCGCGCACGCGGAGATGGTCGCCATTCGCCAGGCCTGCCGTCTATCGGGCAACTACCGCCTGACGGGCGCGCAGCTTTATGTGACACTGGAGCCTTGTTCTGCATGGATGAAAACCCCGCCCTGCGCCCCCCTGATCGTTGAAAGAGGGATCCGGGAGGTGGTGATCGGTTCCCTGGATCCCAATCCTCTGAATTGCCGAAAAGGCGTGAATTATCTGGAAAAACACGGCGTGAAGATCGTTACCGGTATCCTTGCGGGAGAAGCGGCGAAACTGAACGAAGGTTTTTATGCGCTCATGAAGAACGGGCGCCCGTTCGTCACGCTCAAAATGGCGGAGACACTGGATGGAAAAATAGCGACGCGCGAAGGCCGGTCGAGGTGGATCTCGTCGCCTTCCTCCAGGGAATATGTTCATCGCCTGAGGACCTGTCACGACGCGGTGCTTGTCGGAAAGCACACCTTCTATCAAGATAACCCGCGGATCACGGTTCCTGCGAACGCCAAATGCCTGCGGAGCGGAAAGCCCTGGAAAATTGTTGTGGTTTCTGACGAAAAGATCCCGAAGCATCCCCGTCTCTTTGAGGACTCTCGTCTCTGTGTGTTTGTTTGTCCCCGGGCGAAAATAAAAAAGATCTCGTGTGCCATGAATAAGACCGGGAATTCCCGCGTTCTGCTCCCCGTGAGCGAGAAGAACGGCCGTCTCGACATCCGGGAGGCCCTCAAGAAGCTCGGTGGGCTCGGCATCGCGACACTCCTCGTTGAAGGGGGCGGAGAAATGGCCTGGTCCCTGATCGAATCAGGTTGTGTGGACCGGGCGATATGGATCGTGGCGCCCCAAATCTTCGGTGGGAGGGACGCAAAAACCTCCGTGGAGGGGGCCGGCGTTAGCGATCCGTCGAGGGCATATTCTTTCAGGACCGAAAAAGTCTCAAGGTCCGGCGAGGACTGGATCTTTGAGGGAACCATCAAGAAAAAGTGAGGTTTGCATGTTCACCGGCATCATTGAAAACCAGGGGATCGTAATCAAGCGTCAGGAGCGGGGCGGGCAGGTTCGCTTCGGGTTCCGTTTTGTTCGCAAGGAAAAAGGGTTGAAGATCGGGGACAGTATCGCGGTGAGCGGCACGTGCCTGACTGCGGTCCAGGTGAACCCGTCGGGTTTTGAAGCGGATGTCGTGCGCGAAACGCTTCAGGCGACCACTTTGGGAGATTTAAAAATCGGGGATACCGTAAATCTCGAGAAATCCCTGAAGCTCGGCGACAGCCTCGGGGGGCATTTTGTGACGGGGCACGTGGACGGGCGTGGCACGGTTGTGAAGATCGAACGACGCAAGAAGAATACCACCTTGTTCATTCGTGCGCCTGAAGCTATAATCGCGCTTCAGGCGCCGAAAGGTTCTATCGCGCTTGACGGTATCAGCCTGACGGTCCAGAAGGTCCATAAGGATGTCTTTGAGATCGCGGTCATCCCGCATACGTTGAAGGTCACGACCCTGGGGTTCAAGCGTCCCGGTTCTGAGGTCAATGTCGAAGTCGATATTGTGGCGCGATATCTCAGGGCGTGCTTTTCAAAAAAGAAAACGGGTGCTTTTTCATCAAGGAGTATTTTGAAGGCGCTTTTAAAAGAGGGGTTCTGATTGGAGAAGGTTTTCGAACTCAAGGCTGGGTCGGAAGTGCTTCCGGGACTCCGTAAGGAACTTCGCCCTCTGTTGGCGCAGGGCGGTTGGGATGAACGCCTGAGCGCGCAGATTCTTCTGGCCGTGGATGAGGCCCTGACGAATGTGATCCGTCATGCGTATGACTGGAACCCCGGTAAGATAAAGCTGGTCTTCCGCGACGATTCGGATCAGACCGAGATAGTGATCGAGGATCAGGGCGTCCGGTTCGATCCCACCTCGGTTCCGCCGCCCACGCTTCCGCGGGAAAAACCGGGAGGGCTTGGTGTCCATTTCATCCGGTCGATCATGGATGAGCTCGTTTACGACAAGGATTTTCGGGACGGCAATCGTCTTCATATGATTAAACGGAAAATAAAATGAAAACAGGAGAGCGAACGGCATGAAGATTCAGACGGACCACCAGGATGATATCAGTGTGGTGATGCTTGAAGGGGAGCTCGATTTCCATTCTTCCCCGGAACTGCGAGCCAAACTCGGCGAACTGACCTCCAAGCAGACGCCAAAGATCTTGATCGATCTTTCGAAAGTCGATTATATGGACAGTTCCGGCATCGCGACCTTCGTGGAAGCCTTTCAGAGGACGAAGCGTTATAGCGGTCGACTGATCCTGGCGGGGCTTACCGCGGCGGTGCGCGGGGTCTTCGAGATCGCGAAGCTCGAAAATATTTTCGAGATCGCGGCGGATCGCGGTGAAGCTCAGAGCCGCTTTTCCGGCAAATAACCAGCAAAAGGAACCTGGCGAATGAAAGAAACCTGCGGGCGGATCGGACGTGCGACTTTTTTTGTCATGGCCGGTGTCGCGCGGTTGTGGAAACTTGGCCTTGTGGTGGGGCGTTTTTTTCTGACCTCGTTCGTCCGCCCCAGGATTGTCCCGAGGGAATCCTTTTTCCGTCAAATGGTCCTCATGGGGATCGATTCCACGGCGATTGTTTCGCTCGTCGGCGCCTCTGTCGGGATGGTGCTTGCGTTGCAGGCGGCCTATTCTCTCAAGACCTTCGGTGCGGTTATGTACACGGGGAGTCTTGTCGGCGTGGCGATGGCCCGTGAACTCGGGCCCCTTATCGCGGCGATCGTGATCTGCGGGCGCATCGGCGCGCGTATGGCCGCGGAGATCGGGACCATGATGGTCCAGGAAGAGGTTGATGCGCTTACGACGATGGCGATCAATCCGGTCCGCTATCTTGTCCTGCCGCGCGTGATGGCTCTCGCGATCATGTTGCCGTGCCTGACGGTGATCGCGGATATCATGGGAATGATCGGCGGGTATCTGATCGGCATCACGGGGCTCGGCATCAATTCCTATGTCTATATCAGCAAGACCGTCGACGCTCTCGTTCTGAAGGATCTCTACACCGGCCTTGTGAAAAGCTTCATCTTCAGCGTCCTGATCGCGCTTGTAAGTTGTCACCAGGGTCTTTCGGTTTCGGGCGGTGCGGACGCGGTGGGAAAAGCCACCACGCAGGCTGTGGTCATTTCGATCGTTCTCATCATCGTGGTCGACTGTCTCGCGACCGCGGTCATCTATTACGCGCTTCCCACCTGAGGTGAACTGTGGCGGATCCCATCATTGAGATCAAGGAGCTGGTGAAACGGTTCGGTGACCGGACCGTTCTGGACGGGGTCAATGTCGTGATCCCGGAAGGGAAGATCACGGTTATTATGGGAGGATCCGGTTGCGGAAAAAGCACGCTTCTGCGCCACCTGATCGGACTCCACCAGCCGACCTCGGGAGAAGTTTGGGTCGACGGCAGGGACATTGCGGGTCTTGATGAAAAAGGCATGAACGAGGTCCGTAAAAAATTCGGAATGCTCTTCCAGGGTTCCGCGCTTTTTAATTCAATGACCGTCGGCGAGAATGTTGCCGTTCCGCTTAAGGAACACACCGATCTCTCGCCCGAGATCATCAAGATTATCGTTCGCGTGAAGCTGGAGCTGGTCGGTCTCACGGGTTTTGAGGATTTTATGCCGCACGAAATTTCGGGAGGCATGAAAAAGAGGGTCGCGCTCGCGAGGGCCATCGCGCTCGATCCGAAGATCGTGTTCTATGACGAACCGGGGGCCGGACTCGACCCCATCACCGCAAGCATGATCGATCGCCTGATACTGGACCTTTCAAAAAAACTCAGCATCACGTCCGTGGTGGTGACGCACGAGATGAAAAGCGCGTTTCGCATTGCCGACCAGATTATCATCCTCCAGAAGGGGAAGGTTCTGCAGGTCGGGAACGCGGAGGAAATCAAGAATTCAAGGAACGCCTATGTCCAGCAATTCATCCAGGGCGAGCCTGAAGGCGCCATACCATTCAAACAAACCAGCGAAGCTTACTTAAAAGGTCTGCTCGATACCTAATTGACAGGAGGCAACATGAGTTCTGAACCAGGATATTCATCGGCGGAGATTCGTTCCGGATTTTTCGTGCTCTTAGCGATCGTCATCCTGTTGGTGATGACCTTCGTCGTCGGCGGCTGGCTGAAGGGTGGCACGGACGAATGGCAGGTTCGTTTCAGCTATCTGAACGGTCTGGAGGATAGCGCTCCCGTTTATTATGCCGGACGCGAGGTCGGCAAAGTCACCAAGATCGAGATCATCCAGGGGGCGCCCCGGCCGATCCTCGTGACGGTCAAGGTCTCGCCCGAGGCCTATGTCCGCAAGGATAGCCAGTCCTACATCGACACGCTCGGCATGATGGGCGAGAAATTCGTCGAGATCTCTCCCGGGTCGCCGGACGCGCCCGCAATGGAAAAGGGAAACATCATCGAGGGGACGGATCCGATCGCCATGCACCAGATGGTCAGCAAGATGAACCTTCTTGCGGATCAGATGGACGCGATGGTTAAAACCCTGAACCCCCTCATAGCCAACACTAACAACCTCCTCGAAGGTCATGAGGAAGAGATCTCCAAAACGCTCACCAATATTCACGAGATCACGGCCAATCTCAGGGACATGACCGAGGACCTCAAACAGCGGCCGTGGCGTCTGGTCCGGAAGGGCTGATCGGTATGGGAAAACGAACCAGATCGTTTCGCTCCCTTGCGGCCCTTTTTGCCGGCATCTTCCTTTTTGCGCCGCTTCTTTCCGCGGAAGGAACGGCGGGAGATTTTTTTTATGATATCGGGACAAAATTCGGGCGGGGACTCGAAAATATCGTGACAAGTCCCGCCGAGATTCCGTGCACCATGACCGGGGATATCCGGAACCATGGCGGGTTCGCTGGGTCGTTCTCCGGCTTTGGCAAGGGGACGCTTTTCATGCTGCGCCGGATGCTGGTAGGAGTGACCGAGGTCGGCACTTTTTTCATCCCGATGGGACGTACGATCCCGCGTGTGTGCCGTGAGGCGCCTGCGGCGATTCCGGATTGAGTTTTCGGGGATGTTTTGCATTGACGCTTCTTGCCGGGCGTCTTTATAATGATCGTGTTTTCATACCCTAAAGGAGTGAGCCATGATGACCCGTGAACCTCAACAATCGTCCGCGGATTCCGAGATCAGGGACGCGAAGTTTTTTGCCGCGATCGGTTATCTCAGTTTTCTTTGCTTTGTCCCGCTTTCCCTCAAAAAAGGCAATTCGTTCGCCGAGTTCCACGGAAAACAGGGGTTAGTGCTCTTCATCCTCGAGCTTGCCGCCGCGATCCTGTCGGTGGTGCCGGTGCTCGGGCCCCTTGTTTCCACGTTGGCGTTCGTTGTTTTCGGCATCCTTTCACTGATGGGGATCGTCAAGGTGTTGATGGGAGAGAAGTGGGAAATGCCTGTGATCCACGAGATCGCGGGCCGCATATCGATCTAGTATCGGGATCTATCCGGGTCCGAACAGTCATACATACATTCTTTAAAGTCAGGTCCAGACGACTATGTTAATGGGAAACCGGCGACCGCGAATGAGCGGACAGAACTGGTTCATCGTCCTGAATCCTCTCAAAAGCGAACTTGAACGCGCGAAGACCGCAAGGGAGATTTCCCGGGCGTTTCGCATACCCGCGGATGAGGCCCTCGACCTTGTGGCGAACACGCCGATTATCCTTCTCGACAACCTCAGCTACGCGATTGCCCTCCAGGTAAAACAATATTTCAGCGCCGTGGCTTCCGACCTGATCGTCAGCAATGACGGGGCTCTGAAACGGCGTTGCTACCGGACTGTGTGGCCGACCCCGCCGGATCTCATATTCCTCCGTGAAACTAAATCGAAGGAGCCGCCCAAGCCGGAATCTGAAGCGCCGGGTGAGGATGCGGCCATTCAGGAAATCCGCTCGTGGGTCCAGACCCAGGATGGCGCCTCTGAAAAGGAAACCATGATGAACGGAGCGACCGCTCGTTCGGACCGGCATTTCAGGACCTTGCTTGAAGAGGAACGGGAACGTCTTCTGAAGGAGAATCTCGGCCTCCGCGATAACATCAACCAGATTCACCGTGCCCTCGAGAAAAGCCAGATCGAGATGCAGGCCCGCGACAAGGCTCTTGAGATCGTCCAGAACGAGAAGAAACAGAAGGAGAAAGAGGTCCAGGAGATCCAGGTGTTGCTTGCCCACGCCGAGGAGAAGCACGAATCACTCCGCGAGGAGTTTCGCCAGACCCGCCAATATTTTGAAGAAAAGATCAAAGCGAATGAGAAGCGGTCGGAAGAGCTCCTGAAACAGATCGAGGAACGTGATTTTGCGAGTCGGGAACTGATTGAAGAGAAACAGATGCTTCAGAAGAGTTTCCATATGGCCAAGAGCGATATCCTGCGCGCGCGTGACGACCAGGAGCGTTCCGAGAAGGAATCCAGGGAGCGGATCGCGGCGCTCATGCGTGAAATCGAAACACAGAAAAAGATCGTCGTGGAACTGAACGAAAAAATCGTCCTGATCGAGGAGGGGAAGCGGTTCGTTCAAGCGAGTGAACAACGGTTGCAAAAGGAGCTCAAAAACCAGGAACAGATGACGAAGCGCTGGGAAGCGAAGGCCTTCGATCTTGAGCATGAGTCCCTGAAGATGAGGGAGACTTTCGAGGCTCAAATGAAGACGTGGCAAGTGCGGTTGGCCCAACTGGAGGCTCGGGAACATGAGCTGGAGAAGGCCCGGAGGCAGGCCCGCGATCTCCAGCAACAACTTGACCAGCGGGAATCGGTCCAAAGGAGGCGCGAGCTCAATGATGCTCACTCGGCCAAAGAGGCGCAGCTAAAAGGATTAGTGAAGCAGCAGGAAAAACTCGAAGGCGAGATTCGACATCGCGAGGAGGAGCTTCGGAAGTTGCTCCACGAACAGGAAGCCGTGGAGCGTGAGCTGATCGAGATCAAACAGGCGCAGCGGCACCTTGCGGATAAGGCAAAAAAAGAATCGCTCCCGCGTCCGTTGACGGACCTTTCAACGACATCGGATTCGGATATTTTCCCTCCTCAGACGCTGCCCGAGACCCGCCATGATTGAGCTGGTTCTTAGCAAGATCAAGGTGGATGAGAACCGGCACGAACAGCTTGTCGTTTTTCGGGAAAAGGACGGAAACCGTTACCTTCCTCTCGCGATCGGCATCTCGGAGATCAATTCCATCAAGTTGAAGCTGAGCGGCATCATACCGCCGCGGCCCATGACCCATGATCTTCTGTTGAATGTTCTGGAAGGGCTCGGAGCGCGCCTCATGTATATCGTGATTGACAAGATCGAGAAGAACACGTTCCACGCCAAGCTTTTCATCCGGAAAGAGAACGGCGAGGAAGTCCTCATTGACGCGCGTCCCTCCGACAGCATTGCCGTGGCGCTGCGGTCCGGAGTATCAATTTTTGCAGAAGAGAATGTCCTGGACGCCGCGGGCGTGACGGAGGTTTGAGTCCATGAATCCTTCGGCCTTTGATGTGGTGATTATCGGAGCGGGCGGTGCGGGGTTGACGGCCGCGATTTATACGGCGCGTGCCAATCTTTCGACGCTGATCCTCGAAAAAATGGTTCCTGGCGGGCAGATTGTCTCCACGGAGCTTGTTGAAAATTATCCGGGTTTTCAGGACGGTATCATGGGCGCGGAGATTGCTCAACGGATGGAAGCGCAGGCCGCCAGGTATGGCGCGCGTCTGGATTCCGGAGAGGTCAATCGCATCTTTCGCCAGGACGGACATTTTCAGATCGAGGCGGGCGGGGAGCGTTATCAGGCAAGGGCTGTTATTCTTGCCATGGGGGCTTCGTTTCGCACGCTGGGGGTACCGAACGAAAAAGAGTTTACCGGCAAAGGCGTTTCCTACTGCGCGACCTGTGACGGTGCGTTTTTTCGGGGCAAAGAGCTCGTCGTGGTCGGCGGGGGCGATTCGGCCCTCCAGGAAGGGATCTTCCTGACGAAGTTTGCGGCCAAGGTCTCGATCGTTCATCGCCGTGACAAGCTTCGGGCGAGCCCGATTCTTCAGGAACGCGCGCTCGAGAATCCCAAGATCCGCTTTATTTGGGACACTGTTATTGATAAAATCGAAGGCGCCGGAAAAGTCGAATCGGTCCTCCTTCGAAACGTCAAAACGCAGGCACTGGAAACCTTCGGAACCGGTGGCGTGTTCATCTTTATCGGGCACGAACCCAATTCAGGGATCGCGAAAGGATTTGTGGCGACAGATGATCATGGTTATGTGATCGCGGAGACCGGTTACCGGACATCCGTGCCGGGTGTTTTCGCGGCAGGGGAAATCCGTAAAGGTGCCGTGCACCAGCTTGTATCCGCTTGCGGAGAAGGTTGTGGCGCGGCGCTGGCTTTGCAGGCGTATCTGGAATCATCAAACTAACATCTTTCACTCCGGGAACCGGGGGGATCCTATGAGTCCTGAGCATGATTTCGAAAAGAACATGAAACAGCTTCTGAAGCTTCTCAAAGAAATGATGATGCAGTATCCCCATCTTGGAAAGGTTGAGGACCTCACCAAAATCATGAAAGAATCGAATGCCAAGAATACCTCTCCGGACATCAATATTTTTTTTCTGAATCTCGCGCCTCTCACTCCTGAGGAGTTCGACGAGCTTGAGGAAATGTTCGAGGAGACCCTTATGCAGGAAAGTACCCGCGGCGGTGAGCTCCGTTATGAGTTGAGCCCGGACGATCGGGAATTCCTCAAGAAACATGGAATACGTTTTTGAGTCGGCCATGAGATATCTTCTCGCGTTTTTCCTGACCCTTGTTCTGGTCCTTGTCTGCCCCCCGGCCGGTTTTGCGGCCAGCCCCGGGTTTGACCACTCCCGGTGGGACGCCTTTCTCAAGAAATTCGTGAGCGATCAGGGGGATGTGGATTACGCGGCGGTCAAACGGGACCCATCGCTTTTGAACGATTACCTGGGCCATCTTGCTGCCCAGGACCCGCTTGAGGTCAAGGACCAATGGCTCCGGGAAGAGGGGATGGCGTTCTGGATCAATGCCTACAACGCCGGAGTTGTCAAGTTGGTGGTTGAACATTATCCCGTGAAGAATATCAACCAGATTTCGAGCGTCTGGGATATTACGATCGTGCATGTCGGGAAAGAGCAATACAGTCTGAATCAGATCCGGAACGAAAAGTTGCTTGCGTCCTATCGCGACGAAAAGATTCATTTTGCACTTGCCTGCGGTGCCCGCGGTTGTCCGCCCCTTTCGCGCGATGCTTTTACCGCGCCCAACGTCGAGGGTAAACTGTTTCTTGCCACGCGGGCGTTCCTGAACGATCCAAGGAATGTGGAGATCGTTCCGGGGAAGAAAAAGATATGGCTCTCGCGACTTTTTAAATGGTACGGGAAGGATTTCAACCTGGATTTCGGGACGCCCGAAAGGATCGCGAAATTCTCAAGGGAGGAAATGTCCGTTCTTTCGTTCCTCATCTATTATCTGGAAGATCAGGACAAGATCGAATTTCTGGAAGAGGGGCGTTACAAGATCGCCTATAAGCCTTTCGAGCCCGTCCTGAACGATTGGGAAACCCCCGCGTTATCTGTCCCTCCGGCACCCGAAGATGGGATGGCCCTTCCTCCAGCAGTTACGGAAGCCAAGAACGCGTCTGAGAAGCCCTAACTTGTTTTACCGTATTGAGTTACATCATTTCTGAATAATAATTGACACCAAGGGGCTATTTTCATAAAATACCGTCCTTCTTTAAGTTAAAGGGGAGTAATTTATGTCTACGTACGCGATTGTTGAAACGGGCTCGAAACAGTATTGGGTTGAGCCCAAAGCGGTTCTTGAGGTAGAGTTGCTGGACTCAGTCGAGGGTCAGAAAGAGGTCATTCTGGACCGGGTTCTTTTCTACACGGACGGGAGTAAGACCAGCATTGGCGCGCCGGTTGTTCAGGGCGCGCAGGTGATCTGCGAGAACCTCGGAGAGATCCGCGGCCCCAAGGTCATTCACTACCGGCTGCGGCGCCGGAAAGCCTCCCGCCGTAAACACGGGCACCGCCAGGACCTCCTGCGGCTTCTCGTAAAAGAGATCAAGGCCTGATCTTAATTCTTTTCAGAGGGAAACATGGCACATACAAAAAGTCAGGGAAGTAGCACAAACGGACGGGATTCAAACTCACAACGGCTTGGAGTGAAGGTCTTCGGTGGCCAGAAAGTCACCGCCGGCAGCATCATTGTCAGGCAGCGCGGTACGCGATATCGTCCCGGCCAGTTTGTCGGGATCGGTAACGATCACACCTTGTTTGCCAAGCGTAACGGCGTTGTGGAATTTAAGGCGAACCGCTCTGTTCACATCATCCCGAGCTAAGCTTCGTTTTCAGTTAAAAAAGGCTAAAAAGCATCCCGGTGCTTTTTGGCCTTTTTCTTTTTAGGGGACTTCACCCATGATCGATAAGATCCACCTGACGGTGCAGGGCGGCCGCGGCGGCAACGGATGCGAAAGCTATTTTTTCCGTATCGACCGGAAGGTTATCCCGAACGGAGCCGATGGCGGTGCCGGCGGGAATGTGATTTTCCGTGCCACCCACAATGCGCCCGGGCTTGACCGGTTGAAAGTCAAACAGCATCTTCTGGCCCCCGCGGGAAGCCACGGCGGCGCTAACAACAAGCGCGGTGCCTGCGGCGAGGACCTCATCGTTCAGGTCCCTGTAGGCACCTCGATCTATCACCGCGACAGCCGCCTTGGAATCCGGGATCTTAACCAGGACGGCGAAGAGGTGATAGTCGCGCGTGGCGGCAAGGGCGGGTCCGGGAATATCGGGGATAAGAAGAGCCTGCCGGGGGAAGAAGGCGAAAAGTTCGAGATCATGCTGGAATACCTGATCCCGGCCGATGTTTTTCTGGTCGGGCTTCCGAACTCCGGAAAATCGACGCTCCTTCACCGGCTGACCAAGGCGCATGTGGAAGGAAAGGAATATCCCTTTTCAACGACGGGCCCCGTGATCGGTGTTTATGAATCCGAGGATTACAGGCAGGTGAACTTCTGCGAATTGCCGTCGATCTATAAAGGATCCACGGAAGGCCACGGGCTCGGTACGGACTTCCTGAAACATCTCGCACGCGCCAAGGTCGTTCTCTATATGCTGGATACGCCGCACCAGTTCGCGGTTTCCCTCACGGAAGGGTATCGGACACTGACGGAGATTGTTCGCGGATTCAATCCCGCGTTCGCGCAGTTACCGAGCGCCGTTGTTGTGAATATGATCGACCTTGCCGAGGACCCGGGACAAGTACAGTCTGAAATGGAAAACCTGGGGCAGGTCTATTTTTTGATTTCCGCGAAGACAGGCGAGGGGATAGAATCCCTTATGGATTTCGTCAGGGAACAGACCGGGGGCGAAAGCAATGCCTGAACGCATCAAAAACGCGAAACGGATCGTCATCAAGATCGGAACGAGCATCCTCAAAACGAGCCGTGAGAGTTTCTCTTCCGCCGAACACCGGCGCGTCTGCGGTGAGATCCTCGCGCTGATCCGCATGAAAAAACAGCCCGTCGTCGTGAGCTCCGGTGCCATCGCGTACGGGATGAAATCCTGCGGCCTCAAGAAGCGCCCGAAGGAAATGGCCGGACTTCAGGCCTGCGCGGCGATAGGACAGGGAAAGTTGATCCACGCCTACGAAAGCTATTTCTCGAAGAAAAAGATCCAGACGGCCCAGGTCCTTCTGACCCGGGACGGGCTCGAGGATCGCAAACGTTTCCTTTGCTCCCGCAACGCCATGCAGAAGCTCCTCGAGATGAACGTCCTGCCCATCGTCAACGAGAACGACACCGTCGCGGTCGAGGAGATCGCGTTCGGGGACAACGACATCCTCTCGGTCCATGTGGCCCATCTGGTCGGCGCGGACCTTCTGATAAATCTTTCCGACGCGGACGGGTTCCTCCTGAAGGACGGGACACGGGTCCGTGAAGTGGCCTCCGAGGACGAGATCGACAACAAGTTGCTCATGCATCTTTCAGAAAAAAAGCGCGAAGAGACCGTCGGCGGGATGCGCGCGAAGCTGGTCGCGGCGCGCGTCGCCATGAGACTCGGCATTCCGTTCATGATTGTCAACGGTCATAAGCCCGGGATTCTCCGGGATATTCTCGCCGGCAGGGATATCGGGACGCTTTTCATGCCGTCCGGCGTCAAAAAGGACCAGCGCCACAAATGGATCGCGTTCTCGGCGCACCGTTATGGGATGCTGACCGTCGACGCCGGTGCGTGGCAAGCGCTTCTGGTCGGTCATAAGAGCCTGCTTCCGGGCGGGATTACCCGAGTCCAGGGTGATTTCAGGGAAGGACAGGTCGTCGAGCTCCAGACCGAAGACGGCGAGGTGTTTGGCCGCGGCATCGTGAAATATGGAAGCCGGGACCTTGCCCTGATCGCGGGAAAACGGACGGACAAGATCGCGGGACTGCTTGGCCGTAAGGCTTCCGCAGAAGTCATTCACCGCAATGATCTTGTTCTGTGGGGTGGCCGATGAAGAGCTCCGGCTTCCGGGAACTCGACGTTATGGTCGGAAAGGCCCGCGACGCTTCTCGGGAAGCCGCGCAGTGGAGCGGTGATTTCAAAAAAAAGCTTCTGCTCGACGTATCGAGACGGATTCTTTCGCAGAAGAAATACCTCCTCCGCGAAAACGAAAAAGAAGTTCATCGAGCCCGCGCCGCAGGGCTGGCCCCGGCCATGGTTGACCGTCTGGCGCTCAATGAAAAACGTCTTATCGCGATGGCGGAAGGTGTCCGGATGGTTGCCGGTCTCAAGGATCCCGTCGGCCATATACTCGCGGCGTGGACACGTCCGAACGGGCTTCGCCTGAAAAAAGTCGCGGTGCCGCTTGGGGTCATCTTTATCATTTACGAGTCCCGTCCGAACGTGACCGTGGAATGCGCTTCGCTTTGTCTTAAAAGTTCCAATGCCGTGATCCTTCGCGGAGGACGCGAGGCGATGAGCTCGAACCGTGCCTTTGTGAAAATTTTCCATGCATCCCTCCGGAAATTCGGCGCGCCGGTCTCTGCGGTGAATCTCGTGCGGACCGTGGATTACGCGGCTGTTGATCATCTTCTCGCGCAGGAGGGGAAGATCGATCTCGTGATCCCGCGGGGCGGTGAAAAACTGATCCGCCGCGTGGTCGAGCGTTCCCGGATTCCTGTCGTGAAACATTATCAGGGTATCTGTCATGTTTATATCGATCGCAAGGCCGATCTTGCCAAGGCGGTGCCGATCACTCTCAACGCGAAATTGCAGAGGCCGGGGGTTTGTAACGCGATGGAGACGCTCCTCCTCCACCGTGTGATCGCCGAAAAATTTCTCCGGAAGGCTGGTCCACTCCTCCGAGAGGGTAACTGTGAAATCCGCGGCGATGCCGCGACTTGCCGTATTCTTCCGTATGCGGTGCGCGCGAAGGCGTCCGATTACGGACATGAATTTCTCGACAGGGTCCTCGCGGTCAAGGTCGTGGAAAATCTCGGGGAGGCCCTCGATCACATTGAACGGTACGGCTCCCGTCATACGGATGCGATCGTGACAGAAGACAGGAGAGTTGCTGATGTTTTCAAGGCCCGTGTGGATTCGTCCTCTGTCATGGTCAACGCCTCCACGCGTTTTTCCGACGGGTTTGAATATGGTTTTGGCGCCGAGATCGGAATTTCGACCGACAAGGTCCACGCCCGCGGCCCGATGGGGCTCGAAGGGCTCACGTCCTACAAATATATCGTGGAAGGAAAGGGACAGATCCGCACCTAGACAGCCGGGCGCAGGAATTCCGTTCGATCTCTCCGCTTGCTGGAAGCGCTGGGGTTCGCGCGGGCTTTCGTGTCGGTGCTCTTTCCGAACGTCCACAAAAATCAGGAGGTCTAACGGGGTGAAGATCGGAATCCTTGGCGGCACGTTCGATCCGGTTCATCAGGCCCATGTTGCGATGGGGCTTTGCGCGCTTCGTCAGTTCAGGCTCGACAAGGTCTTCTTCGTTCTTGCGGCCCGGCCTCCGCACAAAAAAGGCCACAGACCCCGTGCTTCTGCGCGTCACCGCTTCGCCATGCTGAAGTTGGCCCTTGCTCCTTCGCGGAAGATGGTCCCTTCCGACATCGAAATGAAGCGCCGGGGGCCTTCTTTCACGTACAAGACGCTTCGGGCGATGAAAAAAAAGTATCCCGCGGCGCAATTTTATCTTATCCTTGGCCAGGACTCTTATGAAGGCCTCGATCGTTGGCATCACTCGGGCGAGATCAAAGCGATGGCGCGTTTTCTTATCGCAAAAAGATCCGGCATCCGAGCGGTAAAAAAGGCGGGGACGCAGACTTCGTGGATTCGCATGCGGCTCCGCCGTGTCTCTTCGTCCTCGATCCGGAAAGGGGACTTGGCAACGGATGACCTTGATCCGCGCGTGTCTCGCTATATCCGCAGGCACCACCTGTACGGGAATAACATATGAACCTGACTCTTAATCTGGCGGCCCTGGTCATGCTTTTTGTGCTGTCCGGGTTCTTTTCTTCGTCCGAGACAGCGCTTTTCTCACTGTCCAAGCTGGATCGTCGTAAACTCAAGGAACAATTCCCCAGCCTCTCAAGATGGATTTTTGAATTGCTCGAAAAGCCCCGCCGCACGCTTGGGACCATTCTGATCGGGAACCTCGTCGTGAACACCCTTGCGACCGCGGTGGTCACGTTGCTTGTTGTCGAATATCTGGGAGAAGAAAAACTCGGCATCGCCATGTCGGGTTTCACAGTCATCTTCATCATTGCCTGCGAGACACTCCCGAAGATCATCGCGGTGAGGAGCAAGGTCCGGCTGTCACTTCTGACGGCGCCGCCGCTCAAGTTCTTTGCGTTTGTTTTTACACCCCTTCGTCTCTTTATGCGGTATGTCACCGAAAAAGTCCTTTCGGTGATTGTGCGCGAGAAGATCGACCAGTCCGACAAAATCTCGGAAAGCGAACTCAAGGTGCTTGTGAAGATCGGAGAAGAAGAAGGGGTGCTGGGAGGACAAGAACGGTTCATGATCCAAAAGCTTCTCGACCTCGGCGAACGGCCCGTAAAGGATATCATGACACCGCGGACTGATGTGGTCGGTCTTGATATCGCTGGCGATGCGGAGATGCACGCCGAGACCATCCGCAAGAACCATTACCGGCACATGCCTGTTTACGAGGGGTCGCTTGACAATATCCTGGGCGCGGTAACGTGTCTCGACTACCTTCTGCTCGAACCCAAACTGCCCGTCAGGGAAGTTATGAGAAAGGTTCTCTTCGTTCCGGAAAGCAAGCGGATCGACGATCTTCTCGAGACCTTCCGCATGCAGAATGAGCGTTTTGCGGTCTGTATCGACGAGTACGGCGGGACGGCCGGGATCGTTACGCAGGAGGATGTGCTCGAGGAGATTTTTGGCGAGTTCTACGACGAATACGCCAAGGTGGACCAACCCATCCGGCAACTCGAAACGGGAACGTTCGTGGTCGAAGGCAAACTCCCGCTGCAGGATTTCAACGAATATTTCCTTTCGCGCCTTGCGTCGGAAGATGCCTCGACGGTCGGAGGGTTCCTGCTCGAAAAAATGGGGGTCGTTCCGCTCCACGGTGCGAAATATGAGACGGAGGATTTTGAATTCGTGATCCAGAGCATGATCCGGCATCGAATCCAGCATGTTCTCGTGAGGAGGAAGACGTGATCAGCCTCGCCGTCCTCTTCCTTGTTTCACTCGGCCTTTCGGCGTTTTTTTCGGCTTCCGAAATGGCTTTCGTGTCCTCTAACAAACTGCAGCTGCGGGATATGGCTGAAAAGGGGGATCGCAAGGCCCAGGCTGTGGTTGGGCTCCAGAAGAAGACCCAGGATTTCCTTGCAGCGATCCTGATCGGTCACAACGTCGTCAATATCACCGCGACTACGCTCTTCGCTTATTTCCTGAAACACCAGTTCGGCATCCATAACCAGTGGATCGTTCTTGCCGTCGTGGCACCCATCCTGATTATCTTTGGAGAGATGGTGCCAAAGGATTACGCCAGGCTCCGTGCCGTGCCTTATCTTTTAAACCAGATCTTCTGGCTTCAGCTTTTTATGAAGCTGTGCTATCTCCCGGTTCTGGTTTTTTTTAGCGTGATACGTTTTCTCTGGCCGTCGCTCAAGAAACACCAAAAAGAGGAGCTCTTCGTCAACGAGGAAGCGTTCCGGTCCCTGATCGAGGAAAGCGCGCGGAGCGGGGTGGTCGGCGCCCAGGAACAGAAGCTGATCCATACGATCCTGGATTTTGAAAGGATTCAGGTCTGTTCCGTCATGATCCCGGCGGAGCGGGTCCCGATGGTCGATATCCGCAGCAAGGTCGAGGATGTCAAGAATCTGGCCCGCGAGCACAAATCGCTTATGATGCTCGTTTACGAGGAAATCCCGTCGATCGTCGTAGGCATGATCTATGTTTTTGACCTGGTCAGGGCGGGAGAAAGCGCTCAAGGACTTCGCGATTTTCTCCGGGCTCCCGTCTTTATCTCCGGGGAAACCTCCATCGAAAAAGCCTTTTTAACCCTCCAGCAGAAGCGGCAGTCCTATGCCATCGTTACGGACCGGATGCGGAACGTAAAAGGCATCGTTCCCATCGAGCGCCTTCTGATCTTCGAAAGACACTGATCCGTCTTTCTTTTTCCTCGCGGGACCCTCAGCGGGGATTTTTCGTTTAATGATTCCGAATAACCCCGCATTAAAGCTCCGCGCGTTTTCGCGGCATTCCGGGAGATTTCTGCTCATATTGCTGCCCGTTCTCTAGGGGCGATCCAATACTATCAAGCTTTAGAAAGTACAGCCGTTATATAAATGTCATTTTAGTTTAATACTAAGGAGATTCCGCCCTTGAGAGTTATCGCGATCGCGAATCAAAAAGGGGGATGTGGCAAGACGACTACAAGCATCAATCTCTCCGCATGCCTGCATTTCTTGCAGAAGAGAGTGTTGCTGGTGGACCTTGATCCGCAAGGTCATTCCACCTGCGGCCTTGGGATCAAGATACTGAAAGGGGCTCCGACGGTTTACGAACTGTTGAGTCCGGTCCAGGCCATCCCGTCCTCATTCGGCCAGGTCATACGCTCTCTCTATCCCGATTTCGACCTGATGCCGTGCAATGCCTCCCTGAATGCCCTCGAAGAAGAATGCAATTTTATGCCGAACCACCACCTGCTCCTGAAAGACCTTTTCCTGCGTCTCGAGGCCGACCGCCGAAAATATGATTTTATCGTTCTTGATTGTCCGCCGAACCTCGGAATCCTGACGTGGAATGCCCTGAACGCGGCCGACGAGGTCATTATTCCTGTCGAGCCGTCTTTTTTTGCCTTGCATGGATTGGGGAAGATCTCCGAGACCATTCAGGTCGTTAATCGTTCGCGGCAGACGCCGCTTGGCGTCCACGCGCTTCTTACGAACTTCAACTCCCAGCTCAGCTTTTCCCAGGAGATTCACGATGAGGTGCGGGCGCATTTCAAGGACCAGCTTTTCAGGACGATCATCCACGAGGACGTCATGCTGAAGGAGACCGCGGCCGCGGGCCAGAGTATCGCGCAGTATGCGCCCGGTTCGCCGGCCTTCCAGGATTATCTGAATCTTGCCGTCGAGTATCTCGAGCGGGAATGGGATCGCAAACTCCCGGCCCGGGAGTTGGGGTGGGAGAGTGTTTATAAACAACATTACGGTCCGAAACCCATGGCGGATGGCATTCTTTTCCAGTTCAGCAACAAAACCGCGTCCTCGGTCGAGATCGCGGGGGATTTCAATCATTGGGTTCCCGAGGCTCTCGTGCGTCGTAGCGACGACGGTCTCTGGCAGAAGGTCATTCACGTGGACCTGAAGTCTTTTCGCTACAAGTTCATCGTGGACGGTGAATGGCAGGTCGACCCGAGCCAGCCACTCCGGAAAGAGAACGCCTACGGCGGTGTCGATTCCTACGTGGAGCTCGCTTGATGGAAACTTCGAAGAAGCTGGTCAGGGGGCTGAAAGATGTTTCGCCGATCTTTGAAGATTCGGGCCGTATTTCCGTACGGGAAACCCCTGATATCCAGGTGATGAGCGTTTCGAGTCCCGATGGCGACGAAGATTCTCTTTTCCTGAACCCGGCAAGTACACAATT
>MWBI01000148.1 GCA_002068945.1 Candidatus Omnitrophica bacterium ADurb.Bin314 | reverse complement strand
GGTATCCCTCAACAAAAGTGTGCCCTATACCGGATATAAATACAATAGACTTTTAATAAATATTGCATAAACCACAGTTCAAACATAGCAATATATAACATTACTCATAGCATCTTATATCAAAACAGACCATAACCCACTCTACCCCCGGGAGCTAGACCCCGGGCGTAGAGTGGGTGGGGGCATTGGAAGGCCAGGCGAGAAATTCGGAACGAACGGGGTAGGCTAATCAGGTCAGCGTATTTTTTTCGGATTTGGTCTTTTCACCTCGATCAGAAATGATGGGTTAAATTCACAAAAACTTTCCTGCTCTTACTCAAGAGCAATCATGAAAAAATTTCCCATATTTCGTGCGCTGATCCTTCCCGAAAAAAGATCAACGAAACACGCCCTCTCAAGCCGCGTGGCCAAACATTTTCCGGACGCGGTCGGTGGAAAGATCCAGCTCTTCCATCAACTGGAGAAAATGATTCTCTTGCTCACGGATCACGGGCGGTACCGCCTGCACGATCGATTTCCAGGAACGGACGAGGGAAAAAAGATCATCCTGCGCGACCCGCTTGTCGAGAAAAACATCGATCTTCCTGGATAGTTTGAGGATGGAAAGCGACCGCTCGATCGCGGCGGCTCCGGGTTCCGCGACGAAACCCCGGACAAGCGAGGCCAATTCGTCGCTCAGGTACTTCGCGATCGGCGACTTGTGGACCTGGATATCGAGCGCCTTCGCCGAATCAATGACCCGGTAGACGGGAAGCGTGCGCTTCGCCGGAAATCCCTGGCTCCCCCACTCGCGAACCGCTTCGTCCAGCCGCTTACCGAGGGTGTGTTCGGCCGCGTAGCGGAACTCCACCGGAATCGGAACCTTGATCGACCGGTAGATCTCGTTCATGCGGAGGTTTTCCTCATAGATATGCTCGTAGAAATTGCTGACCTTTTCGATCGTCTCGTGCGTGAGACGGTTGATGATATTCACGCGGTCGCCGAGGCGGAGATCCTTCAGCGCGTAATAGGCCTCCCCAAAACAGGTGTCTATCTTCTTCGAAAGATCGAGGATCGGCATCTGGTAGAGCGCGTCAAAGAGGTCCCGCTCCAGCGCGTCAAACGACACCTCGTCCTTGTACGGCATGACCGAGCACCGGAAATCATAAAAACCGATCTGGATCACGACGAAGACGAGGTCGCGCTCCTCCAGCGTGACACGCGATACCACGCGGACGCGGCCGAAATTCATCGTGATCGTCCCGAAGAACTCCTTGCGCTGATGGAGGATGTGGAGATTGTTGGCGTACATGCTAACCACATCGCTCTTGGCGTAGTAATCCTCAAAGATCGAGCAGATCGCGTAATAGCTCACGATATGGTGAAGGCCGGCCCTCGAGGGCTTCACAAGCTTTTCATAGACACCCTGCCCGTCCTTGAAAAGCTCCATATTGCTCTTTGCGAGCGACAGGTGGTCGAGGAACTCCCTCTCGAACTTGAGACCGCTTACCTCCTCACCGAGCTCAACCGCGCGCGCGGCATACTGGAGGATCTGCACGGTCTCGATACCCGAAATCTCGGAAAAGAACCAGCCGCAGCTTGTGTACATCAGCATGAGATAACGCTGCATCTCGAGCAGTTTGAGGCAGGACGTTACCTCCGGCCTGGAAAGCTCGCGCAGCCCGTGCTTGTAAAAGAACTCCCGGATCGCCTTTTCACTCCGGTCCAGGATGACGCGGATGTAATCGTCGCGGGCATCCCAGGGTTCCTTCAGGTACTTGGCGGCCTCTTTTTCGTACACGCGGGCAAGTTCGTCGCGGAGCCAGTCAAGCGCCCAGCGAAGCGGCTTGCGCCAGTGCTGCGTCCAGTTCGCCGGTCCGCCTCCGCGGCAGCCGCAGTGGTCCTTCCATCGCGACACCCCGTGCGCACAACTCCACGCCGTGCCTTCGCCATTCTCGCCTTCGATCAAACGGACCTCGTGTTTCGGCGGATGCTCCGCGAGGTACTCCCCGTAATTGACGATCCGGAGGCCGCGCTTCGGGATCTCCACATACGTCAGGTAGCCGAGCACGCGGTCTCCGAACGGCTTGTGATGCCCGAAGGTCTCGCCGTCCGTCGCGAGATGGATAAGCTGGGGCTCGTCGTTGTCCACGACAGCGCTCTGAAGACGGTCCGTGAAAAGTTTCGCATCGAAAAGGAGGCTGTCGAAACCGACGGCGCGCGAGATCGGACCGTCGTAAAAAAAGATGTCGATAAAAAGAGCCGGATTGTTCTTCAGGAAACACCGGTAGGGCCGGCGCGGATCGATGTGCCCGCCCGTCACTTCTTTCCACTCACCGCCGTCGAGCGGTCGCACCGCCCGGGCCTGGTACGGCGAGAGAATGATGTATTTTATCTTTTCCGCGACAAGCGCCTCTAGCGTATCCTCGTTCACGGCCGTTTCGGGAAGCCAGATACTTTCCGATTCGCGGCCAAAGCGATAACGGAAATCCTCGAGTCCCCACCGGATCTGCGTCCGCTTGTCCCGCAGGTTGGCAAGCGGGAGGATCATGTGGTTGTAGACCTGCGCGATCGCGTTCCCGTGACCGTGGTGCAGTTCCCGGCTCACCTGGTCCGCGCGGATGATGCTTTTGTAGGTATCGGGGTGCTTGGCGTCGAGCCAGGAGAGAAGCGTCGGCCCGAAGTTGAAACTGACGTGCTCGAAATTATTAACGATATCGACGATCTTCCCCTTCGAGTCGAGGGCGCGCGCGCGGGAGTTCGGGAGGTAGCACTCGTAGTGGATACGCTCGTTCCAGTCATGGAAAGGAGCGGCGCTGTCCTGCTGCTCGATCTCCTCGATCCAGGGATTCTCGCGGGGGGGCTGGTAGAAATGCCCGTGCAGACAAATCGAAACTTCCTTGGTCATGGTCCTCCAAAACTCGGGCCCGGGGACTGTTCCATGAGCTCCGGGCCGGAAAGCTCATCTCTCATTCCTGATCCTGATTATTCAATACCTCTGGTCGTTACGGATCAGGTCCAGAAGCGCCTTCGCGGATTCCTCGGGACCCTTGCGTTCCCACCCCGGGACGCCGAGCCGCGTGCGCATCTGTCCCACGAATATACCTTTTTTGTAGAAGGCTTCAAAGAATTTCCTGGCCAGGACATCGTGCTCGGCCCGGTACTGCACGGGTCCGAAAACGTTCGAGAAATAAGTGTGCACAAGTCCCATGGTCCGGGTCGTGCCCTTGCTCATGACAGCCCCGTCGCGAAAGGTCTTCAGGGCCTCTTCGGAGGTCTCGAAACGCTCGATTACGGGGTGGTCCTCGTCGATGTCCTCGTAGTTGTTGGCGTACAGGACAAAATCCACGGTGTGGCCCTTGACGACGTTCGCGAAGGTCGTGATCGGGAGCGCGATGCGGGCGTTCACCTGATAGGGGTTCATGATGATCGCGCGATCGATCTGGCCGAGCGCGAACCCGGGTTTCAGGTCGTCAAGCCTCGAAAAAGCGCCCGTCTCCGTCCCGTAGCCGAGGACCGTCCCGTCTTCTTTCAGTTCCAGCGACCCCATGTCATCCGCGATCACGATCACGTCCTGGATCAGGTCGGCGCCGAAACCGCGCATCGCCTCGACCGTTTCGGATTTCCCGGCGCCCGTATCCCCCATCAGGAGAAGCGTCGCGGGCTTTTTCCCTTTGAGATGGATCTTCATGAACGCGCCGTGAAAGGGCATCCGTCCCGACTGGATTTTCTTGATGTTGTGAAGGGTCATAATCATCTTTTTCAGGTAACCAAAATAGCCGAACTCGTCCCGGGCCGGGACCGCGCCGACAAGAATCCCGTTCGCCTCGTCATCGAAGAAGACCGTCGGGAAAACGTCCTCCGGGGCCCGGAACTGGTCGTCCGAAAGCCCGTAGAGGTAGACGGCGTCGGGCTTGCGCTTCAGGTCCTCATCGGACGCGAGCTCGAAAAGGTTTGCCATCGAAAGGCCGAGCTCGAAGAATTTTTCGCTGAAATAGACGTGAACCAGCGTGTCCCCCGCCTTCACGGGATAGCAGAGCCACTCGTCGCGGGAGAAATTGCACCACTCGAGCGGGTTCTCCTGGATCCGCTCGAACTTCCCGGTGCGCTTGTTATTCGGCGGATCGAGCACGAGCGGCGGATAGAAAAGAATCTGCCGGACCACGCTGAGCGGCGCGAGCTTCTGATACGCGCCCCCCGGGTACGGGATCGCCTTGGGCGTCGCGATCGTGGCCATCTCCGCGCCGGCGGCGATCTGACGGTAAATGCGCGGGTGCGTGCCGCTGATATTCTCCTGGATCTCACGGTAGGTATGGCGGACAAGCGACGTCAGATTCTCGATCGTCCGGTTGAAGGTCCGGTACGGGCGCCTGTCCAGCTGGTCGCCTTCCGAATCACAGACGATGAACCGCTCGAAACCGCGCCAGAAATTGTAAAGGTATTCAACAAAATCGTTCAGGAGGTTCCGGTCCCGGAAAAAGTCTTCCGAGCCCGGCACCACACACGCGACACGGTCGGCGTCCATTTTTTCGAGGAACTGGAGGACTTGCATCAGAGTTGAAATCCCGGCGTCATCGACCACACGCCCCCCAAAAATACCGAGAAGGATCGAACCGCGTTTCTGGAGCGCCGCAACGGCCCGTTTCACGATCTCGAGGCACAGGCCGCTCTCGAGAAGTTCTTCGGCCGAGTCACAAATCTGGTTGCGGAGCCGGATGATGACCTTGTTGCCGGTGATCCGGTAAGAACCAACAAAAGAGGCTGGCCCCATGGAAATCCCCTTTACACGAGCGACGCCGCGACGCGTTCCACTTCGCCGAGCATCGCCTTGCGGTCGTCATCGGTGACGGTCGTCACGGAACCGAAATATTTGTGGCCGAGGACCTCGAGCCCGCAGAACCTGAAGGTCTCCTGGTCGGTCAGCAGTTCGATCGCCTTGAAGATGCCGCTTTGCTCGTACGCCGCGACCGGCGCGCCCATCGTGTTGAAGACGTAGACCTTCTTCCCGGTCAAAAGCCCCTTCGGTCCTTCCGGGGTGTTCTCATACGCGAACCCGATGCTGAAAACGCGGTCAATGTAGCCGCGCGCGATCGCGGGCATTCCCGCCCACCAGACGGGATAGATGAAGATCAGGACGTCCGCCCAGCGGACGTGTTCCTGTTCGATCTCGATATCGCGCGGTGTCCGTTCCTGCTGGAAGGTCTCGAAATCATCCGCCTTCAGGACGGGATCGAAACGCATCGAGTAAACATCCCGGACGCGGACGTTCTTTCCCTTGTCCTTGAGCGCCTTGACGACGGTTTCCTTGATCGCGTGATTAAAACTGGCGGGATTCGGATGACTGTAGACGATCAAATAGTTCATTTTTGACTCCTTTCGGGTCCGTGTGAAAATCAAAACGTTCCGGGGAACACTTCTCCGATGAACATTTCCTTGGGATCCCGGAAAATCTTCCGGGCTTCGGGGAGTTAGGGAATTATAACCGATTTTAGAAGTATTGGATAGCCAAAGCGGAAGTCCCGGCGGCCGGCTCCCGGTCAGAGCGCTTCGGGATGGTCCAGGAACCAGCGGACCGTGGACTGAAGCCCTTTCTTGAAGAACATCACGGGCCGGTAACCAAGTTTCTTCTTCGCTTTCGAGATATCGGCCAGCGTCCGCCGCACATCGCCCGCACGTTTCGGTCCGAATTCCGTCACGACATTCCTGATCCCGAGGCAGGCCTTGAGGTCCCTTACGATCTCGAGGATGCTTTTTTCCTCAAAACAACCGACATTGAACGACTCCCCCGCGACGCCGGGTTTGCGCATGGCGATAAGATTGGCGCTCACAACGTTGTCGATATGGACGAAATCCCGGGACTGCTTCCCGTCCCAATGAACCGTAACCGTCTCGCCACGCTTCATCTTCCGGATGAAGATCGGAATCACGTTCGAGTATTGGGATTTCGGGTCCTGGCGCGGACCGAACACGTTGAAATACCGGAGCGACACGGTTTCGAGGCCGTACAGCCGCGTGAAATTCCGGCAGTAATATTCCCCCATGATCTTGGAGGCGGCGTACGGGGATTCCGGCATCGGCCGTTCGTCCTCGCGCGTCGGAAACTTCCGGGTGTCGCCGTAAATGGCGGAGGAAGACGTGAAGACCACCCGCTTCACCCCGGCGTCGCGCGCGGCCAGGAGCACGTTCAGGGTCCCGGTCACGTTGACCTCATGGGCCTCAAGGGGATCCGCGCAGGACTGGGGCACCGACGCGATCGCGGCCAGGTGGAAAACACAGGCGGCTCCTTTTACCGCAGCGGAAACCGTTTTGAGGGAGCGGACATCGCCCTCGATCACCTTGACATGACGTCTCGAAAGCTCCAGGTTCTCCATTTTACCCCGGGAGAAATCGTCCAGCACGCGAACGCGAAATCCTTTCCGGACAAGGGCGTCAACGATATGGGAGCCGATGAACCCCGCGCCCCCGGTGACAAGACATGTCTGGTGTTTCATGGATCTCCTTTGAGGCTTCAAATCGCCGGGCCGTCGACCGTCGCGTTATTGTTGTTGTCCCTGAAAAGACACATCCGCCGGGCCTTGATGCCGGTCACAAGCAGTGACGCTCCGAACCGCGGGGTCACGATGCCGGCGTTCCATATCTCCGCGGAGGATTTTTTGAGCTTCCACTTGTACTCATCCGCTTTTTTGATAATCCTGTCCCCGAGCGGTGACGCGTCAAGATAGTCATAACCACATATAAGGACCGCCGCGTTCTTTCGTTCGATCAGAAGCCCTTCCGGAACAATATCCACGGCGACCGCATCGGGCATGGTGTCCGCCGCGTCCGCGGCGATCTGGACTTCATGAAGGAACTTCCGGGCCGGGACCGCGTCGCTCAAACGGGTCGCTTCATCGAGAAGAGCCTTGTAGCCCCGCAGCCGCGAAAGTTTCTCAAAATAAAACCGGAAATAAGTGATCTCACGCGGCGTATAGTAACCGTGATTCAGGAACGCGACGGCCTTTCCGGGTTCGAAACCGCATTCGATCAGGGCTTTTTTGTTGAGAGAATAGAGGTCGGCCCGGTCCCTGTCATTCACGAGTCCGTCTGCCGCGTTGTTGATATTGCTCGCCGTCATGACGGCCGAAGCGACCAATCCGACCGGTATGAAAAACTTGGCCACCATCACGATACCGCGCCCGCCCATCTCCTGTTTGGCGAGGGTTGAAAGTTTTTCCTGAAGGACCTCGTTGCGGGAATAGACGTCGACGCCGAGCTTCTTCGCGATTTGCCGCTTCCCGGAGCTGAGAAAGCTGTCCCCTTTTTCGCCTTCTTCCTTTTCGCGAAAAGCGTCCCCCACCTTGGTGCCGACCCTGCCCGCCGCCGTTCCGATACCCTTCACGGAATTGACGGGGTGCAGAACCAGGTTCTTTAGCCCCCGGCCCGTTCCTTTGACGGATTCGACCGCTCCGTCCGCGATGCCGCCGGCCGCGTTCTTGTCCTTGTCAAGCTCGGCCACCACGGCGGCTTCGTGCGACCATTTCTTGAGGTCCGCGAGCCCTTCCACGCGGGTCTTGACCTTTTCGGAAGAGACGGAAAAGATCAGGAAGCCGGGAGCGGACGGATCCTCATCAACGGTATGGACCTGATAATACTGGGTGGTTTGCGGGAACCGGGTCGCCGGAAGGCCGAGATCTTTCCAGCTGAGTTCCGCGAGGACAATGCCGGGGCATGCAAGGATCAAACAAAGGGACAGGACCGCAACGCGTTTCATCATCGTGACAACCTCCCGCGATTTCCGTTACAGGAATCGGGTTCCCGGTTCAATGTATCCGGCCTAAAGCGGTTCCGAAGCCCGGATGTCGGGGTTCACGGCTTCGGGCGCTTCCGGCTGAAGAGGCTTCGGCAACTCGACTTCCTTGACCAGGTTGAGCGCGTTGTCATACTTGAAAAGTTTTTCACCCGAAAGCACGATCACGCCGCCATCCTGTGCCGCGACCATGGAAGACCCCGCAGAGCAGCATCCCGCACCACCCTCCGCGCACATCCTGGCAAGCGAGGACACACCCGGCATATCGCCGGCAACCTCCCCGGTCTCCTCCGCGCGGACTGGTGATATACCCACCAGCAACACCGCCAACGACAGCAAAAGGACCTTCTTCATACCGGGTCTCCCTTCGGGGAGTCAGGCCTTGCCGGCCGAGCCAAGCACCTTTTCGTTCTTGTGTTTGTACATCGCCACCAGCGCGTCGCGCGCCGGGCCGAGGTATTTACGGGGATCAAATTCCGCAGGCTTTTCCCTGAAAACCTTGCGGATCGCGGCGGTCATCCAGAGACGTCCGTCGGAATCGATATTGACCTTGCAGACGGCTGATTTCGCGGCCTGGCGGAGCTGTTCCTCCGGAATCCCGATGGAATCCTTGAGCGCGCCGCCGTTCTCGTTGATGATCCTTACGGCGTCCTGCGGCACCGAGGAAGCGCCGTGCAGCACGATCGGAAAACCGGGGATTTTCTGCTCGATCTCTCTCAGGATGTCAAAACGCAGCGGCGGCGGGATCAGAACGCCGTCAGCGTTCCTCGTGCACTGGGCCGGCTTGAACTTGTTGGCGCCATGCGAAGTCCCGATGGAGATCGCGAGAGAATCCACGCCGGTCTCCTTCACGAACTTCACGACGTCATTCGGGTCCGTATAGGTCGAGTGCTCGGCGCTCACATCATCCTCGATCCCGGCCAGCACGCCGAGTTCGCCTTCCACCGTCACGTCATGCCTGTGCGCGAACTCGACGACCTGACGGGTCAGCCTGATATTGTCTTCAAAGGGATGGTGGGAACCATCGATCATGACGGACGAAAAACCGGATTCGATGCAGGATTTCGCGAGCTCGAAGGTGTCACCGTGGTCAAGGTGCAGCGCCATCGGGATCGGCTTGAGGCCCTTTTCCTTCGCGTAGGCCTTCATCATTTCGACCGCGCCTTTGCCCATGTACTCAAGGAGGGTCTGGTTCGCATACTTGCGCGCGCCGCTGGAGACCTGGAGGATCACGGGAGACTGGGTTTCGACACAGGACATCACGATCGCCTGGATCTGTTCCATGTTGTTGAAATTGTAGGCGGGAATGGCGTAGCCGCCCTTCATGGCGTTCGCGAACATCTCACGTGTATTAACTAAACCGAGTTCCTTATAGCTGGGCATTGCCGTTTCTCCTTGGGAATGAGTTAGAGGATTGAAAGATCAGTAATTTTCGACCCACATTTCGAAGAATTCCTGGGCGTGGTCGCAGGTGGGACACCGTTCGGGGGCCCTGGTCGCCTCCACGATGTAACCGCAGTTCAGGCACTTCCAGAAAACCTTGCCGTCCTTGACGAAGATCTTGTGATGTTCGAGGGCGTCGGCAAGCTTGACGTAGCGGTCCTCGTGGCGTTTCTCGACCATGGCCACCAGTTTGAAGCTCCTTGCGACCTCCGGGAACCCTTCCTCGTCCGCGACCGTCGCGAACGAAGGATAAAGGTCCGCCCACTCCTCGCGCTCGCCGCTCGCCGCCGCTTTCAGGTTCTCAAGCGTCGTCCCGAGCATGATCGGGTAACCGGCGTTGATCTGCTGGACGGCCCCGTTGAGCCCATGGGAGGTCAGGTGCCTGTAGAAAATCTTGGCGTGTTCTTTTTCATTCTCGGCTGTTTCCGTGAAAATGCCGGAGATCTGACGATAGCCTTCTTTCATCGCCGTCGAGGCATAGTAGGTGTAGCGCATCCGCGCCTGCGATTCGCCCGCGAAGGACTTCATGAGATTTTCGGCGGTCCGGGTCCCTTTCAGGTCTTTCATGGAAACATCCTCCTTTTGTGATCTTTCGTTACATGGGGGAACAAATGATGAATTCAGGGTTTTCTCGCTGCTGAAAAACGCGAGGATTATATCATCCCCGTCCGAAATGTAAACCTTTGAGACCGCGAGAGAAAGACACCGTCTTCTATTTCATCCGGGAAGGAATCCGGACGGTCTTGCCACTCAACATGAAAATGTCTTTGCCCCGGTGATGGAGGGTCCCGGGGTTCTTTACCCGCGGGTCGATCCAGGCGCGGATCACCTCAAGGATAAAAAGGTTGTACCGGCCCGCCATGCGCTGATCGGCAACCTTGCATTCGAGATTGGCGTAACACTCGTCGATCAAGGGCGCCCTGACGCGCGAGGCCTTGACCGGCGTGAGGCCGAACCGCCCGAACTTGTCCGCGTTCCGGCCCGAGATGTTGCCACAGGCCACGGCTTTCCGGCCGAGATCCGGGGTCGGGATATTGATCACGCATTCCCCGGTCTTTTTCAGGATTCCAAACGTATAGTTCCTGTCGCTGATCACGCAGCCGACAAGCGGCGGCTCGAAATCGATCATGGTGTGCCACGCCAGTGTCATGACGTTCGGCCGGCCATTCAGCGCCGTCGAAACCATCACCACGGGGCCCGGTTCGATCAGGGTATAGACCCTGGAAAGCGGAAAACTTTTCTTCATTTCAGAATCCTCCTTTTATCCTGGAACGAGATCATCCTTTTTTATAAAAAAAGTCTTGTTCACCCCGTTCCCCGGTTCCGTGCCAATGACAGGGAACCTGGTTTTATAGCTCAGCCCGATCAAACCCGCTCCAGCCATTCGCCTGACACAGATGTTTTTCACGATATCAATTTCTCGCATGCGGGGGCAATCTTTCCTGTACACGCTCACTGAGAAAGGAAATATCCGCAAGAAGTTTCCCGCAACAATCTTTTTTGAAAATTCTGACGTCCGTATGATTGCGGCCATAATCCAGCATTTTTGATTTGATCTTTTCCGGATTCACCTTGTCTTTTCCCGGAAACCCGAGGCTGGTATTGGCCAAAGCTTTTTTCTGTTTTAAAAACTGCGCGGGCTGCCAAGCGCTGGTATGCACTTCCCCATGACGGCTACCTCACTCCATGGGATACAGACGCCATTGTCCAGAACGAGGCCCTTTTTATTACAGTCGGCGCCCCGGACATCCATAAAGCACCATTGCTATCTATTTTCCAAGAACCCCTGCCCTTTTCCATCGCTTGACAGCAGGATCCAGATAATTGCGGAAAAACTGCTCGAAAGAGAGAACGTTGGCCGCTTTTCTGTAATGAGGGATCCGGTTTTTCAAGTCCTCCGAAACAACAAGATGGATGCGATTCCTCAGCATCTCACCAAGCTGTGGTTCAGAAATCTTTCGGTCGACTGTGGCCAGAAAAACCCAAGCCCGCGGGTGCCTTCTGTAACAATTTGACGCCACCGTTCCCGGAGCGTCGTTTTGACCGTGAAGATAATACAGTCCATCGGGTTGACATCATAATGTTTGCGATTCGGCATAAGGAAATCCGGCTTCCCGTTTATCACTTGCTGTTCAGCGAAGGGGTACTTCAGCCTCCTGAAAAGATTCCCGATCATTCCTTCAAAAGCACTCCCTGCCCGTGGTTTTCTGGATTGTGCCAGCGACAGGAAAAATCTGTCAAATGCCATAAAATTACGGGCAACAATTTTGATAGTATCTTTTCTGGAAGATCGCTTCGGCACCAGCCTGTCAAAATAAAGTTCCATGGCCCGTTTCCCGGCCTTTTGCTCTTCCGCCAGAAAAATCGCATAGGCTTCCTTCCCGATCCTGTCAATGATCCGGCTGAAATGCTTCTTGATCCAGGGAACTTCATTACTGGGCAAAACAGTTTTATCAATTGCCTTGTCCAGCACTCCGGACGGAGAAAGCATTGTTTCCTTGTGAATTTCAAAAAGTTTTTTCACGCTCTGTTCCTTTCCGGCTTTTCAAGAATGCCTTTTATTTCCTGATATCTTGCCCCGGATTTTAAATATCCGGTTACAAGCATTGCGATGTTCTCCGTGGTCCTTCTCCCGACCCCCTTCAGGGCACATTCCCAGATATCCAGCACGCGCCAGCCCTGCTTCATCAACTGTTCATGGTTTTTCCGATCGTTCTTTTTGTTAATTCCAATCTTGGTTCTCCAGAACTTTTCCCGGGTAGCAGGCCATTTAAACAAATGGCATTTGTGTCCGTGCCAGAAACATCCCTGGATAAATATAACCGCCTTGTATTTCCGGAAAACAAGATCGGGTTTACCCGGCAAGGCCCTGTCATGCAGGCGAAACCTGAATCCCCGTTTATGCAGAAGGCTTCTTATCAGAAGCTCGGGCCTTGTATTTCTCCCCTTTATCCCGGCCATCATTCTGCTTCTGACAGCTGCCGAAACAACATCTGTCATGGATTAATATGCCGCAACCATGGTTTCCTGTTCAGGCTGCGTTACATAAGCGTAATGCGTGAGCCTGAGTATATGCGACAACATGTGTTTTGCGACTACCTCAACAACTGGAACGACAACGGCATTTCCAAATTGTTTATATGCCTGCGTGTCTGAAACCGGTATCCTGAACCTGTCACGCCCCGGCTGATCAAAACCCATCAGCCTGGCACATTCTCTCGGGGTAAGCCGTCGCGGCCGTTTTCCTTTCTGTTTAACAAGAATCTCTGATCCGTCCTTGTAGTACCTGGCCGAGAGAGTACGAGCCGTGTCGCCGCCACCCACCAGACCAAATCCGAATCCGTTCCCCGCAGCTTTATGCTTCTCGGCGTATCGTTGAAGATAATTCCACAGCTTTGGCGTGAGTGTATACCTGTCAGCCACTTTTGCGTTCGGACCCAGGGTATAAGGCGGCTCTTCCTGCTCCATTCCATCCTCGGGATGCAGGATGCTGTTCAGCCTCGGCCCTTCCCCAGGGGATGTCAGGCACAAATCCTTGAAGCGAAAACCCGTATCTTTTCGGAACCCGGCAATAAATATTCTCTCACGATGCTGCGGAACGAATGCCTTGGCATCTATTATCCTGAAATCCACTGAATAGCCCAGTTCCTCCCGAAGTGTTTTCATGATCACGCGGAATGTATTTCCCCTGTCATGGCTTGCCAGGTTCTTAACATTTTCAAGCAGAAAAGCTTTGGGCCGGCAATGGGCTATAATCCTTGCCACGTCAAAGAAAAGTGTCCCCTGTGCTTCGCATAAAAAACCGTGGGGTCTGCCCAACGCATTTTTCTTGGAAACACCCGCTATTGAAAACGGTTGGCACGGGAATCCAGCGAGCAAAACATCATGATCCGGAATATCCTCCGCCTCAATCTTTGTGATATCCCCGGCTATCCTGTGATCCGGGAGAAAATTTTTTTGATAGGTTTCCTGCGCATACTTGTTCCACTCACTGGTAAAAACACACTTTCCACCAACAGCTTCGAACCCCATGCGCATGCCGCCAATCCCGGCAAAAAGATCAATAAATGTAAACAGCGGGTCATCAGCAGAATCTTTCAGCGCAAAAACCGCGTTTTTCTCAAGAAGGTCAAATACCGGTTTGCGTGGAATAATCTCACCCTTGTCCCAGCGATAGACTGTCCGGCGATTACATCCGGCAAGATCCGCCACCTCCCCGATGGAAAGACCGGCTTTTCTCCGGACTTCTGAAAATCTGTTCGGGGATTGTGTATACAGGAATGAACCAGTTCGGGGTTTGGTGCGGAAAGCTGTCTTTCCGGTTCGCGATACTTTTTTTAACGCTCTCTTCATATGTCCTCTCTGGGTATTTTTTTGACATTATGTCAAATGTCTTCCCGGAGTCAACAACGGAAATCATCCGCGGATAACCACGGGAAGACGTTAAATCCTTGCCATCGCACCGCAAAGCCCCGCAGCGACACTCCCCTGGTTACGCGCCCATAGCCACCCCGGCATCGAACAGGTGGCGACGCCTTCTCCCCGGCGTCTTTTCAAGCGCTTCCATGACGGACTGCAGGTTACAACTGCTATGGATATTGCCCCCGATCCGGACGAATCTTGCCGACATGATCACCGAAACTCTGCGCCAGCACGGAAAATCCGTGGAGATCGCACCCTGCCGAAGGTACCTGGCGAAAAACCCAGGAGAGCGTTGAGGGTTTTTCTGGTGTGGGAGAGAAACGCGCAGAGGATCAGGACTTCAGGAACCGGATACCTCCCAAGACGCTCCCTGTCATCGGCGGGAAAGGCATCGAAGATTCCGGAGTTATCGGGATAACGCGTGTAAAGGAGAATGCTTTCGGCTTCGACCCGGACGCAATCTTCACGGAGACGGATGAGCTTCTGTTTCCCGATCATGGGAAAATACTACTATCTGCCTCAAGGCACGTAAAGTTCCGGAAAAAAAAGCCCGCGCTTCGCGATCCTTCGAAGCGCGGACTTTCGTGATACGGCAGCCGATTCCCTGTTTTTATCCGGCGGGTTCGGGAAGTGGGCCTTGCTCACCGGCATCTTCCGGACCCTTGGGGCCTTTCTGCCACTTCATCCCTTTCTTCTGCCACCCCTGACGCTCGTGCTTCATCATCTTTTTGTGATGTTCCCGGAATTTCGCGAACTGCTCCGGCGTCAGGACCTCCTTGAGCGCGAACGTATCGTCGATCCGCTGGCTGAACATCTGCGCCTTCAACGCATTGATCTCCGCGACCCGAGGCTCGACCGAAACGCGCGTCGTTTCCGGTTTCCCGATCTCTTCATGGAGAGCCCGCATCTTCGTCTTGATCTGCTCATGCTGCGCCTTCCGCTGTTCCCTGCCGCCTTCGCGCCGGGCCTTGAGTTTATCCTGCTGTTCCTGGCTCAAGCCCAGGTCCTTGTACATCTGTTCCTGCCCGCATTGTTTCCGGCCCCTGCGACCGCCCGGTCCGTTCTCTTCGTATGACCCGGCAAACGCGACCGGTCCCGCCGCAAGCAAACTGACCGCCGTCAAAAGTATCGCGAATTTCATTGACCACCCGTTCTTCATGGCAATACCTCCGTTTTTATTCTGAACCCTTGGACCGCGACAGTCCCCGGAAAGTTCCGTTCAGGCCAGCGACGTGAAATCCAGAGCGAAATCCGGGCTGTCCCCGTTCAACAGATCGGGATCTCCGCTTCCGAGCGCGGACATCAGGTCCATCTGCTCCGTCAGATATTCCGAGACCGACGGATCGAATTGCGCCTGCGACGGAAATCGCATCATTACCGCCACAACAAGAACCAGCGAAAGCGCGAACGCGACCCTGAAGAGCGGCACCGGACGGAACATCCCCGAGAAAGAACCCGCGAGCCGGTCCCGCCAGCTTTCTCCCGAGATCTTCTCCCGGATCCTCTCCCACACCTCCGGGCCCGGCTTCAGCTCACCCGGTCCGGATGTGAACGGAAGCGGCACAAACCCCGCGGTTTCCTTTTCGAACAGGCGGCATTCCTCGCATTCCTTCAGATGCCCCTCAAGGGCCGCCTTCCGGGAATCATCCAGTTCCCCGTCCCGGTAATCGGTCAGCAACCATTCCCGAACCTTATGACATCGCATGGACCGTCACCTCCTTTTTTCCCATCGCCATCAGGGCCTCCCGGGCCCGTTTAAGCCGCGACCGCACCGTGTTCAGATTGACCGAAAGCGCGTTCGCGATCGCCTGATAATCCATTCCTTCGATCTCGCGGAGCACGATACAGGCACGCTGGTCGGGATTCAGACGGTCGAGCATCGCCTTCAGCCTCAACTCCGTTTCCCCCGCTTCCACGGCCCGGAGGGCGTCGGGACCCGCGACCGCGCGGTCACCGTCCTCATCCCCGATCTCCCGCTCCGAGACCCGGTTCCTTTTCTTCGCGTGGTTCAAGGCCGTGTTCATCGTCACCCGGTAAAGCCACGTCTTGAACGACGATTCAAACTTGAAGGAACCGAGGCTCCGGTGGAGCCTCACGAAAACATCCTGCGTGACCTCCTCCGCGTCCTGCTTGCGGCCTGTAACCCGCCAGGCAAGGGTGTAGACGTAACCGGAGGTCCGGTCATAAAGTTCCCGGAACGCTCCCGATTCCCCCCTGCCCGCCGCCTCGATCAATCCCTTTCCGACATCCTGCATGGACCGGTCCCCTGTTCTGAAACGTTAGACAACCATCCCCGTCCGGAAGTTCCGCGGAAACAAAAAAGGCCGGGGCGTGAACCCCGGCCTTTCATGCCGTCGCATATACTTACGGTTTAGAACCCGAGCTTTTTCTTCATATCCCCCGCGGCCTTCTGGGCTTGTTTGGCCGCTTTCGCCGCTTCGCGCTGCGTGCAGGCCGCGACGCGCTTCGCTTTCCGTTCGGCAAGGATCCGGGTCTTTTCCATATCCTTTTTCCCGAACGTGGCAAACCAGTCACCGACTTCGTCCATGGGCGAGTTCCTGGTGCAATCCACCGCGGCAAAAGCGACGGGACTGCCAAGCATCATCATCGAAACAAAAAGAGCTGCCACAAACTTCTTCATGCTCATATCCTTTCTGTGAGGGTGCGCTGCGTTTAAATTTATTTCGAAACCGATCCGGGAGCGACCCGACGGAGTTTGCGGAGCAGGATGACCTTGTCGCCTTCCGTCTTGGCATCGGCGATCCTGGCCTTGAGCTTCGCGACCTTGGCGCGGCGTTTCATGCGTTGGACGATCTCGGTTTGACGTCTGCGTTTTCTTCCGGCTAATGACATGCGAATTCCTTTCTAAAAACGTTTGAGTGAATGGCGTCATTATAATGGAAAAACCGGTTCGGGCAATGAAAACGGAACTTCAGGCGCGCCGTTGCCGCCGGCGGTCGTTATCGGTCAGATAACGCTTCCGCAACCGGATGTTCTTCGGCGTGACCTCCACCAGTTCGTCCTTTTCGATGAACTCAAGCGCGAACTCGAGCGTCATTTCCCTCGGCGGAACCAGCTGGATCGCCTCGTCGGAACCGGATGAGCGCATGTTCGTCTGTTTCTTCTCGCGAATCGCGTTCACGACAAGATCATGTCCCTTATTGTTCACGCCGACGATCATGCCTTCATACAGCTCGTCGCCCGGATGCACGAATATCTCGCCGCGCTCCTGGAGCCCCCAGAGGGCGTACGCCACGGCCCTGCCCGGGACCTGCGAGATCAGGACTCCCGACGGCCGTTCCGGAATCTCGCCCTTGAACGGCTGGTAGTCGTGAAAGTTCTGGTACATGATCCCCGTTCCGCGCGTCATCACGAGAAGCTGGCTTCGGAAGCCGAGAATGCCGCGCGACGGGATCAAAAATTCCATGCGGATCGTCCCGACGGCGCTCGTGGTCAGGTTCTTCATCTCGGCCTTGCGCACACCGAGCGCTTCAATGACAGAGCCCTGGTAGCCGGGGTCCACCTCGATCACGACCTCCTCGACCGGTTCAAAAAGCTGTCCGTCCTCTTCCTTGAGAATGACCTCCGGACGCGAGACCTCAAGCTCGTAACCTTCCCGGCGCATCGTCTCGATGAGGATGGAAAGGTGGAGCTCGCCGCGGCCCGAGACCTTGACGCGGTCCTCGCCCGGAACATCCTCGATCCGCACGCCGACATTCATCATGGCCTCGTGCTGAAGACGCTCGCGGATGTGCCGCGAGGTCAGGAACCGGCCGCCGTCCTTGCCGGAAAGCGGGCTCGAATTACAGGCGAAATTCATCGAAATGGTCGGCTCGTCGATCTTGACCGCCGGGATCGCCTCCGGCTTGTCGGGATGCGCGAGCGTGTCGGCCACATGCACTTCCTCGATCCCCGCGATCGCGGCGATATCGCCGGCCTCGGCCGATCCGGCCTCAACGCGGACCATGCCTTTGTATTTCAGGATCCTGGTCACACGGCCCCGGATCACTTCATGGCCTTCGTGTTTCACGAGCGCGAGGGAGTCCCCGACCTTGACGGAACCGTGAAAAATGCGGCCGATCGCCATCCGGCCGACATAGTTGTCATAATCCAGCATCGTGACAAGCATCTGGAACGGCTGATCGGCGTCCGCGACCGGCGGCGGCACGTGGCGCAGGATCGTATCAAGAAGCGGTTTCATGTCCCGCGATTCCTCGTCCAGGTCCAGCGTCGCCCGGCCTTCCTTGCCGGAAGCGAACACGATCGGAAAATCGAGCTGTTCCTCGGTGGAGTTCAGCTCGCAGAAAAGGTCGAAGGTCATGTCGACCACCTCGTTGGGACGCGCGTTCGGACGATCGACCTTGTTCACGACGAGGATCGGTTTCAGGTGGAGTTCCAGGGACTTGCGAAGGACGAACTTCGTCTGCGGCATCGGACCGTCGAAGGCGTCCACGAGCAGCAGCACGCCGTCCACCATCTTGAGGATACGCTCGACCTCACTGCCGAAATCCGCGTGGCCGGGAGTATCAACGATATTGAATATCGTGTCCTTGTAAACGAAGGAGGCGTTCTTCGAGAAGATCGTGATCCCGCGTTCTTTCTCGATGGGGTTCGAATCCATGACCGTGATCTCGCCCTCCTTGAACTCGTAGGCCCCGGACTCCCGGAGCAGGGCGTCAACCAGCGTGGTCTTGCCGTGGTCGACGTGCGCCACGATCGCGATATTCCTGACGTTCTTTCTTCGTTTCTGCCGGGACATGGCCCCTTCCGGATAACTGGTTATAAGGACAGGGCCCTGAGACAGGCCCTGATCTTTCGGTTGATAAGGTCGAACTTTCCCTGACGGATCCATTCCCCGCGGAAGGTCCCCGAGCCGATCGCCGCGGCGGAGGCCCCGTTCGCGAAATATTCCTTGATATTCTCCGGCGTCACGCCCGAACACGCCATGAGCTCGATCTCTCCGAACGGACCTTTGATCTCACGGAAATAAGCGGGGCCGAAACAACCCGCCGGGAAAACCTTCACCATCGTCGCCCCGGCATCCCGGGCGGCATGGATTTCCCGCGGGGTAAGCGCGCCCGGAAAAACGGGCACCCGGTTCTTCACGCAGTAACGAACGACCGGACGCACGAGCACCGGACTGACCGCGAAAGTCGCTCCGGCATCGAGCGCCTTTTTGAGGTCCGTGACGCTCAGGACAGTCCCCGCGCCGATCATGAGCTTCCGGCCGTAGCGCCGGACGGCTTTCCGGATCAACGAACACGCGGCCGGCGTGTTCAGGGTGATCTCGACGGTTTCAAGACCGCTTTCCAGGATCGACTCGAACAGGGGTTCGAGGTCTTTTCCGGAGATCCCCCGGAGAATCCCCATCAGGGGCTTTGCGCGAAACCGATTGAGGTCCATAATCAGTCGATCCCCGCGCTCCCGCTCAGGCTTTCGTAGAATTCCCGGTAATTCTCTTTTTGATCGCCTTCGCGGAGCTTCAGGGCCAGGCGCGGATGCTCGTCCAGCATGCCGGTGATCGCGTACGGGATCACATAACCCCATTCAACCCGTTTCGAGAGCGGGACCATCTCCCGGGAGATGAAATCGAGGACCGGACGGATATCGAATTTCGGGTTCTTGAGGAAACCGAGCAGAAGTTCGGTCGGACAATTCCCCGCCGCGCGCCCCATTCCGAAGATCGTGCTGTCGAGGTAATTCGCGTTGTGGATGATCGCCTCGATCGTGTTGCTGAAGGCAAGCTGCTGGTTGTTATGCGCGTGGATCCCGATCTCCTTCGTCTTGACGATCCCTTTCGCTTTTTTGAGGAGATACTCGATATTCTCCTGGTAAAGGGAACCGTTCGAGTCGACCAGGTAGACCACGTCGCACCGGCATTCCTCCTCGAGCTGGGCGAGGCATTCATCAAGGTCCGTCTCGCGGACCTTTGAAATCGCCATCAGGTTCACCGCCGTTTCATATCCCTTGCCGGCAAACTCGTTCGCCATGTGGATCGCCTTGTCGACATCCTGCACATAGCAGGCCGTGCGGATCATCGAGACCGGGCTTTTTTTCTTCGGCTGGATATCGTTCATATCCACGCGACCGACGTCAACCATGACCGAAAGCTTGGTCCTAGACTCGATTCCGTCGATCACGCGCAGGATCGCCTCGTCTTCGCAGAATTTCCAGGCGCCGTACTTGCCGGATTCAAAGAGCTTCCGGGAATTCTTGTAACCGATCTCCATGTAGTCGATCCCCGCCCGGGAGATGGTCCGGTAGATCTCACGCACAAAACGGTCATCGAAGGTATGGTTATTCATAAGCCCGCCATCGCGGATCGTGCAATCCAGAACCTTGATCTGTTCTCTGTACATCACTCTCTCCTTTACCCCGCCGAAGCCTGAACGGCCTCCTCCGACATTGATTTCAATGATTCACGACGATAGAACCTTCCCGAACCGTGTCTATCGGCGGACGGCAATCGTCTCCGGCAGGATTTAAAAACTGATATGAAGGCGGGAACACCTGAAATCCGGAATGAAAGCGATATTCTACCCATAAACACTAAAAAAGCTACGGCGAATAAAGCTGTTGTGACCTGTTTTTTAGATCTCCGGCGCGAAAAGCTTCGCCGGGACCTTGCAAACACTTACGGAATAAAGGGTTATGACGTTTTTATCCATCAGCGGCCGGGACGGTCTTTCAAAAAACCCGCTTCGGGCCATTGCTTTATTCGGAAAACCTGCTAGTATTAACGCGTTTTCCCGATAGACCGGTTTGCTTCCCGTCCGGGATCGACGATCCGGTTCCGTTTCCTTTGAAATGACAGATTGCATCGCGGGGGTGCCGGCGACGACGCGGCTTTCGGAAGGCCGCGCGGAGCGGTACTCGCGCATTCGGCGCGGGGTGGAGCAGCTCGGTAGCTCGTTGGGCTCATAACCCAAAGGTCGCAGGTTCAAATCCTGCCCCCGCTACCACTTGTAACACAAAAGGCCATCGAGGGATAACCTCGGTGGCCTTCGTGTTTTCAGACACCCCGAAACAGGGGGTGTTAACACT
>MWBI01000147.1 GCA_002068945.1 Candidatus Omnitrophica bacterium ADurb.Bin314 | reverse complement strand
GGCGTCTCCCGCGTCATTCTCGGGACAAAGGCCCTCGACCCGGTTTTCTTGGACGAGTGCGTCAAAACGTTTGGGGACAAGCTCGCCGTCGGACTCGATGTCCGGCACGGCCTCGTCAAGACGACCGGATGGACGCGGGACGGGAATATGACGCTCGAAGACGTCCTGGCGCTTTGCGACAAAGCAAACGTCCACACCGTCATTTACACGGATATCAACAGGGACGGCGTGCTTGACGGACCGAATTTCACAAAGCTTACCGACGTGCTCGCCCACACGCGGGCGCGTGTTATCCTCTCGGGCGGTGTCGCACGGCTGACCGATATCGAGAAATGCGGCACGATCACGGCCGGGAACTTCGAGGGCGTCATCATCGGCAAGGCCCTTTACGAAAAAAAATTCACGCTCGCGGAAGCCTTCAATGTTCTCCCAAGAAACCAGAAAGGGGTATACCCATGAACGAGTTACGGGAACTCTACGAAATGATCCTGACGCAGCGCACCTGGTCTTGGGCTATTCTGGGAATTCTCGACCTCCTTTTATTCCTGACAGTCCGAAGCCTCTATTTCCGCCCCCTCGTCAAACGGGCCAAGACCCTGAACTCCAAGTGGTACCACGAGATCAAAAAGGCCTACCTCCGGCGTTCCCTCGGAGGATGGCTTCTTTTCGTCGTCTCGCTCCTCCTCGTGGTCTTTACGTGGCAGAAGACCGCAAACCTCACGACCTTCACGCTCTGTGAGGCGGGTCTCGTTACCCTGATCGTGATGATGCTCCTTTTCGCGGCGATGTCTCATACCACCGCGTTCGGAACCGCCCTGATCCACGTCCTCAAACAGCTTGAAAACAACCAGATGACCCTCTGATATGTTCGCAAAACGCATCATTCCATGTCTCGACGTCGACCATGGCCGTGTCGTCAAAGGGGTCAAGTTCGTCTCCCTGAAAGACGCGGGCGATCCGGTCGAATGCGCGCGGGCCTATGACCGCCAGAAGGCGGACGAGCTCGTGTTCCTCGACATCACAGCCTCCCATGAGAAACGCCGCACGATGATCGCTATCGCCGAAAAGATCGCCGCGTCGATCTTCATCCCGTTCACGGTGGGCGGCGGCATCAACACGGTCGCGGACATCCGCGAACTGCTCCGCACCGGATGCGACAAGGTCTCGATCAACACCGCCGCGGTACGGAATCCGCGGTTCGTGCTCGAGGCGAGCAAACGGTTCGGAAGCCAGTGCATCGTGGTCGCGATCGACGCGAAGCGCGAGGGGAAGGACCGGTGGGGCGTCTACACGCACGGCGGCAGGACCCCAGCCGGCCTCGACGCGGTTCGCTGGGTAAAAAAGCTCGAGAAGCTGGGCGCGGGTGAAATCCTCCTTACGAGCATGGACTGCGACGGCACGAAGAACGGTTATGATCTTGAACTGACCCGAAGGATCTCGGACGCCGTCCGCATTCCCGTCATCGCCTCCGGCGGTGTCGGGAACCTCCAGCATATCTACGACGGCTTCACGAAGGGGAATGCGGATGCCTGTCTTGCGGCCTCGATCTTCCATTTCGGGGAATTCACGATCCCCGAGACCAAGGCCTTCCTGAAAGCCCGCGGCATTTCCGTACGGCTGTGAACCGCCTCCTTGAGGCTTCCATTTTCACGGGCCTCCCCCCATGGGCATCGATCAGCTACCATGGAGCCGTCACGCCCAAGCTCCTCCGCTTCGAGGTTTCGGACGGTACCGCCTTGCGGCCGTTTTATCTTGCATCGATCGTTTCCTCCAAAGAAAAACTTTCCTGGCAATCCTTCCAGGACCTTCTCGCGCACGCGGTCAGTTCCGCCCAGGCTGGCATGGCCGGATTTTACGGACTCGATGTTCTGAGCGTCGACATTCGGGACGGCATCCGGAACTTCGCCGTGGGGGATTACGCCCGTCTTTTAATCAACCATGCGAAAACCCTCAGCCCGGCCGAGCCGTCCGTCCTCATCCGCTACGGTCAGGTCTTCGCGATCCTTCAAAAACGCGCTCCGGCCGACTGGGGGAAGGTCGATCTCCTGACCCACATCGAGATCGTCAACCCGGAGAAAACACGACGGAAAAACTACCTTAAAAAACTTCTCCGCGATTCGGGTTCGCCGGAGGGGGCCCTTTACCTGGTCCACGACCTCGGTCTCGCTCCCGTTTGGGGCCCCGATGAACCCTCTGAGTGCCTGTCGGAGCAGATTTACCTTCGTCATTCCGGGATAAGCTGTTAAAATACGTCGAAACGAAAGGTAATTTTGTCCACTCCGCGTAACACAAAGAACCGCTTTCATGTTGTTCTGATCCGTCCTTCCAAATATGACGATGATGGGTATGTCATAAGGTGGTGGAAGGGGATTGTGACCAGCAACTCCCTGGCATGCCTTTACTCCCTGACCCGGAACGCTTTTCAGGAGCATCCCTTGCTGGCCGGTATTGAACCCGTTCTGCATGTCTTCGATGAAACGGCCCAAAAGATTCCGGTAAAAAAGTTCTGCGCCGGGCTCCGCGCGACGGGAGAGCGGGCGGTGATCTGTATGACGGGCGTCCAGACCAACCAGTTCGCAAGGGCCGTCGATCTCGCCGCCATGTTCCGCACGGAAGGATTCCCGGTCATGATCGGAGGATTCCACGTTTCCGGTATCCTGGCGATGATCCCGGAAATGACCACTGAAATACGGGATGCGCTCAACCGCGGGATCACACTCGTCGCCGGCGAAGTCGAAATCCGGTGGCCCGAACTCCTGCGGGCCGCTTATGACGGAACGCTCCGGAGCTTCTACAATTTCATCGCCGAACGACCGGACCTTCGGGGAGTTCCCGGCCCCGAACTTCCCGACACCATGGCTCCTTGTTTTTTCAACTACCAGACCGGCTTCGACGCCGGGAGAGGCTGTCCCTTCGCGTGCTCCTTCTGCACGATCATCAATGTCCAGGGCAACATCATGCGCGGCCGCAGCGCGGACGACATCGAAAAACTCGTTCGCTACAACCACGCGCACGGCCACCGCAAGATTTTCATCACGGATGACAATTTTGCCCGCCACAAGGATTGGGAGAAGATCGCCGACCGCCTGATCGAGATGAAGGACAAGGAGAATATCCGCTGTTCGCTCATGATCCAAACCGACACAGCCGCCCACAAGATCCCGAATTTTATCGAAAAAATGACTCATGCGGGAGTACGGCGGGTCTTTATCGGCCTGGAATCGATCGACGCGGCCAACCTCAAATCGGCCGGGAAGAATCAGAACCAGCTCAAGGAATACCGGAGGATGCTCCAGGCGTGGCGGGACCACGGCGCCATCACAACGGCAGGCTATATCATCGGTTTCCCGAACGATACCTACGAGTCAATCATGCGCGATATCGAACTACTGAAAAAGCGGTTGCCTCTCGACCTCGCCGAATTTTTCATTATGACCCCGCTTCCGGGATCCCGGGATCATCAGCGCGCCTATAAAAACAAAATCCCGATGGCCGCGGATACCAATCTCTATGACACCAACCATACCGTCACAAAACACCCCCGGATGACCGGCGCCGAGGTCATGCGGGCTTACCGTGACGCCTGGAAATCTTTTTACAGTCCGGAACATTGCCGGACCCTTCTCATGCGGCGGCCCGGCCCCCGGCGCCGGCTGCTCTTCTCATCGCTGGTCTGGTTCTGCAGCAGTGTTTTTCTGACCGGGACCCACCCGCTACTCGGAGGATTTATCCGCCTCAAGGGGCGGCGAGACCGCCGGCCCGGCTACCCGGTTGAACCCGTGATCCCGTACTACATGGCCCGCCTGTGGGAATTCGTTGTCTACGCCGTTCGGATGCCCCTTTTGATCCTCCGCCTTTGGCTCATTAACCGTGAACCTAATGAAGGTTACATGGATGAAGCCATTGCTCCCGAATAGTTCGAGGACAACGGATTCAGTGCTGATGTTCGCCGTTTTTTCTGCTAGTATGCCGCACTTATGATCTCCACAAGCGGCATCACACTCCAGTTCGGTAAACGGATCCTCTTCGAAAACGTGAACATCATGTTCACGCCGGGAAACTGCTACGGCCTGATCGGCGCCAACGGCTCCGGGAAATCCACTTTCCTCAAGATCCTTTCGGGAGAGATCGAACCCACCGCCGGCTCCATCGCGACCGGGAAGAATGAACGCATCTCGACGCTGAAGCAGAACCAGTTTGCCTATGACGAGTTTCCCGTTCTCCGCACCGTCATCATGGGCCACCAGAAGCTTTATGACCTCATCCGCGAGAAAGAGGCGATCTACGCAAAACCGGACTTTTCGGACGCGGACGGGTTGCGCGTCGCGGACCTCGAGCACCAGTTCTCGGAAATGCATGGCTGGGACGCCGAGGCGGAGGCCGCCAAGCTTCTGAGCGACCTCGGGATTCCCGACAAGCTCCACGACCTCCAGATGAAGCAGCTCGAGGCCAACCAGAAGGTCCGCGTCCTTCTTGCGCAAGCCCTTTTCGGAAATCCCGACAAGGATTTCCTCTATGATTTCAAAAACACCGCCATTGTCGTTTCTCACGACCGGCATTTCCTCGACCGGGTCTGCACTCATATCGCTGACATCGATTTCGGAAAAATCCAGCTCTACGCGGGGAACTATTCGTTCTGGTACGAATCCAGCCAGCTCGCCCTGAGGCAGCGGTCGGAATCGAACCGGAGCATCGAGGAGAAGCGCAAGGAACTCCAGACCTTTATCGCCCGGTTCAGCGCGAACGCTTCGAAATCGCGTCAGGCGACCTCCCGCAAGAAGCTCCTCGAAAAACTTACCCTCGAGGACATCAAACCTTCGTCGCGCCGTTATCCCAACATCATCTTCAAACCCGAGCGGGAAGCGGGGAACGACCTCCTTGAGATTGACGGCCTCGAATGTTCGATTGACGGGGAGCTCATGTTCCGGAATCTCGATCTCCGGATCGACAAGGGCGACAAGGTAGCGTTCGTCGGTCCCCTTGACCGCACCAAATCCACGCTCTTCCAGGTCCTGGCAGGGGAAATCGCGCCCGACCGCGGAAGTTTCAAATGGGGGGCATCCACCTCGCGCGCCTACTTCCCGCGCGAGAACCGCCAGTATTTCGAGACGGACCTTGACCTCGTCGACTGGCTCCGCCAGTTCTCCAGGGAAAAAGACGAGAACTTCGTCCGAGGCTTTCTCGGCCGGATGCTTTTTTCCGGCGAGGAGTCCCTCAAGAAGGCCTCCGTACTTTCCGGCGGAGAGCGAGTCCGCTGCATGCTCGCGCGCATGATGCTCTCGGGCGCGAACGTCCTGATTATGGACGAGCCAACGAACCACCTGGACCTGGAATCGATCACCGCCCTGAACCAGGGCCTCGAGAAATTCCCGGGAACGGTCCTTTTCTCCTCCCACGACCATCAGTTTGTCCAGACCGTCGCGAACCGCATCATCGAACTGACGCCACTTGGCATCATCGACCGTCGGGAAACCGCACTGGACACATTCCTGACCGATCCCGAGATCAGGGCCAAACGCGCTACGTTGTATCCGGCTGCCTGAACGGCATCCTTCCTCTCCGAAACAATACTTCATCATCGCAAAAAAAACCGAATGCGGGGTTCTGCGGTCGTCAATTTGACCTTTGCAAGAGATCATCCGAAGGAGTAGAATCCCCGGGTCGTCAATATCTCACCCATGAAGGAGATCCAGATGAAAAAGTTGCCGCTTTTTGTGTTGGTTCTGCTGTCCGCTCTTGCCCTGGGTTCGGTAATCGCACACGCGGAGCTTACCCCGCCCGTCAACGGGGAAAGCGATGACGCCGTGGTCGGCGTCGCGACGGAAGAAGATCCGGGCGATAGCAGCGTTGTCGACCTTAGCGATATCGATACCACCCAGCTGTTCAATACCCCCGACGAAGACACCTTTGCCGGGATTGCCACGGACGAAGAAGATCCGGGTGACAGCGGTGTGGTTGATCCGAGCGATTCCACGACAGAATATGTCGATTCGCCGAGCTTCGATAATGCAGCCCCGTCGGGCATGGCCCCTGGCGAACCGATCGACGGGAAAAATCCCGATTTTTCTTAGTCGGACAAAAAACCAGGCCTCAAAAGCCTGGTTTTTTTGTCTCTACAAGTGTATCTACTTGACACATAGTCTGATTGAGGGCATACTCAGTATCCTTTCCCCTGAGGTATGTTTCATGGTTGCCGTAACTCTATTGTTTAAAGGAGAATACATTAAGTGGAAAATCTGAAATTCAATGATCAGGGACTGCTTCCCGCTATCATCCAGGACTCCGAAACAGGCGAAGTCCTTATGCTTGCCTACGTCGATCAAGTAGCCATTGAGCGCACGCTGAAGGAAAAACACACGGTCTTTTATTCACGATCACGGAACAAGTACTGGGTCAAGGGCGAGGAGTCCGGCCACACCCAGTCCGTCGTCCAGGTCCTCACGGACTGCGACAAGGACACGCTCCTCATCCGCGTCACGCAAAAAAAAGGCGGGGCCTGTCACCTTGGCTACCGGAGCTGTTTCGTCCATGAGATGAACGAGTCCGGAGACATCGTTCGTATTACCCAGGAAAAGGTCTTTGATCCGTCCCAAGTCTATAAAAAATGATCACACCCGATTTTTCGACTTTTAAAAAACTTTCTCGCAAGGGGAACCTCGTCATACTGACCGAGACATTCCCGGCGGACCTCGAGACCCCCGTCTCGAGCTTCCTCAAAATATCGAAGAACGCCCGGCAGGCCTTTCTGCTCGAATCGGCGGAACAGGGCCAGCGGGTCGGACGTTATTCGTTCCTCGGCATCGACCCGGTCGCGGTCTATCAGCAGCTGCGGGCGGGGACGATCACGGTCACGGAACGCGGCGCGAAAAGAACCATCCGCGGCATCCATCTCCTCGACATGATTGACGCCCAACTCAAGGGCATCCGCATCGCGAATCCAAAGGCCTTTCAGGGGTTCAGCGGCGGCTTCGTCGGTTATTTTTCCTACGAGAACGTCAGCGACTTCGAGAAAATCCGGCTTTCCACGAAAAAAGGCACGGAATTCCCGCGCGGCATTTTTTTCCGGGTCCAGGATTTCCTGGTATTCGACCATTTCCGGAAGACCCTTTCAATCGTCATGCTTGTAAACCTTTCACGAAGTCAGAACCTGCGAAAGGCCTACGCCGATGCCGCGCGCCGCATGGTCCGGTACCACGCGTTGCTCCATAAACCCTTACGTGTGCCGCCCTCGCGGAAGTTCCGCAAGTTACCTGCGCTTAAATCGAACATGACACGACCGGAATATGAAGCCAAGGTCCGGAGGATCAAGGAATACATCCGGGCGGGGGATTGTATCCAGGTCGTTTTCTCCCAGCGTTTCTCCTTCCCGCACAAAGGACACGATTTTCAGATCTACCGTTCACTCCGGTCCATCAACCCGTCACCCTATATGTTCTATTTCAGAAGCGGCACGCACCGCTTGATCGGCTCCTCGCCCGAGGTCCTCGTCAAGAAGACCGGCCGAATGGCGTGCGTCAGGCCGATCGCGGGCACACGGCCGCGGGGGAAGGACGAGGCACAAGACCTCGCGTACGAAAAACAGCTCCGCAACTCCCCGAAAGAAATGGCGGAACATCTCATGCTGGTCGACCTTGGCCGTAATGATCTCGGCCGCGTTTCGGACTTCAAGTCCGTTCGCGTCGATCATTTCGCCAGCATCGAACGGTATTCCCATGTCATGCATCTCGTCAGCAACGTCACGAGCCGGCTCCGGAACGGCAAGACGGCCGCGGATCTTCTTCGCGCGACATTCCCGGCCGGTACAGTCTCCGGCGCTCCGAAGATCCGGGCCATGCAGATCATTGACGAGCTGGAAACCGAATCGCGGGGCCCTTATGCGGGCTGTCTCGGCCATTTCGGTTTCGACGGCGATATGAACATGTGCATCACGATCCGGACGCTGATGCTTGAAGGCTCGCGCATGTACGTGCAGGCGGGCGGCGGCATCGTCAAGGATTCGGACCCCGGCCGCGAGTATGAGGAAACGGTCAACAAATCGCGGGCGATTCTCAAGGCCATCGAAGAGAGGAACCTCTTTTAATGCTTCTCGTCGTCGACAATTACGATTCCTTCACTTACAACCTCGTTCAGTACCTCGGCGAACTGGACGCGAACCCGCGCGTCTTTCGAAACGACGAGATCACGCTCGAGAAGATCAAACGGCTCCGTCCGCGGCAGATCGTCATATCACCCGGTCCCGGCACGCCGAAAGAGGCGGGGGTCTCGAACGACGTGATCCGCGAGTTCAGCGGAAAGGTCCCGCTACTCGGCGTCTGCCTCGGCCATCAGTGTCTCGGCAACGCGTTGGGCGGGAACATCGTCCGCGCGAAGAACATCATGCACGGCAAGACCTCGAAGATTTATCACGCGAAAGACCCGCTCTTCGCCGGAATCCCGAACCCTTTCGTCGCCATCCGCTATCATTCACTGCTTGTGGAAAAGAAGTCCCTGCCCAAAGACCTCAAGATCATTGCGTGGACCCGCGCGGGCGAGATCATGGGACTGAAGCACCGCACGCATCCGACCTGGGGTGTCCAGTTCCATCCGGAATCCGTCATGACAAAAGACGGCATGCGTCTTCTCAAGAACTTTCTGGACCTCTCCAAATGAGCAAGGGAACCCGGACCTCAACCCCGCGCTGGTTCAACAAAGCGGTGAACCGTCTCATGGCCGGCCGTTCCCTGAACCTCGCCGAGGCGCGGCGATCATTCACCTGGATTTTCACGGAACGGATTCCGTTCGAGAAAGCCGCAAGGGGGAGACCGCCGATGAGCTTCTTGGTTGCGTCCAGGCGTTGCAGACTCTTGAAAAGCTCCACAAGACCAGGATTCCCGGCGTCATGGACACCTGCGGGACAGGAGGCGACGGCCGCCGCACACTCAACATTTCGACCCTCGTTGCCCTGGTCATCGCAGGCGCCGGCGGAAAGATCGCAAAACACGGTAACCGCGCCATTTCCTCGAAGTCCGGAAGTTCGGACCTGATGGAGGCCTTCGGCGTCAAACTTTCCGCCTCGCGCAAACGAATGATCCTCGCGACCCGTCGATCGGGACTCGGCTATTTTCACGCCCCGTACCACCATCCCGTTTTTTCAAGAATGCAGACCTTGCGCCGCTCACTGAAGCGGCCCACGATCCTCAACCTGCTCGGACCGCTGGTCAATCCTCTGCGGCTGGATTATCAGCTTGTCGGCGTCGGAGACAAGCGCCTGCTTCCGCTTTATGCCAAGGTCCTGGCGAAGCTTGGCCGGAAGAACGCCCTCGTCTGTCACAGCCAGGACGGCATGGACGAAATCTCCACGTCAACACCGACCACGGCCGCGTGGGTCACGGCGAACAAGGTCCGCATGGACTTGATCCGCCCGAAAACACTGGGCCTCAAGGCCGCCAAACCCAAAGACCTGTCGGTCGGGTCCGTGGAGGAAAGCAAACAGCGGGCGCAGGACATCCTGACCGGCCAGGACCAGGGACCGGCGCGGGACACGATCGTCCTGAACGCCGCCTACGGACTTTTGATCTGCCAAAAGGCCAGGACCGTCCGGGAGGGGATCGCGCTGGCGGAACGATCGATCAACTCCGGCAGCGCCTTGCGGGTTCTGCGCCAACTGAAGGACTGGTCGAACTGATATGATCCTGAATGATATCCTGCTTCACAAGCGAAAGGACCTTGAGGAGCTGAAGCAGCGCATGCCGCTATCGCGGCTCCAGCGCATCGTTGAGACCGCGCCCCGGCCGAAGGCACGATCCTTCCTGCACGCGATCACATCGGGGAAACAACTCAACGTCATCGCGGAGATCAAAAAGGCCTCGCCCTCGCATGGCATGATCCGCGAGGATTTTCAGCCCCTGCGTATCGCGAACCTCTACGAGTTCGGAGGCGCCAGCGCGATTTCGGTCCTGACCGAACCTCACTTTTTCAAAGGTCGCCCCAGCTATCTGAAAACAGTTCGCCAGGTCACAAGCCTTCCGCTCCTGCGAAAGGATTTCATCCTCGAAAAATACCAGATTTACGAGACCGCGATCCTCGAAGCCGACGCGTTCCTCCTGATCGCTTCGATCCTGACCGAAGAGGAACTCAAGGAGTTCATTGCGCTCGGCCTTTCCCTCGGGATGGACGCCCTGGTCGAAATCCACGCCGAACCGGAGCTCAAGAAGGCCGTCGACGCGGGAGCGAAGATCATCGGCATCAACAACCGGAACCTCAAAACGCTCACGGTCGATCCCGACCTCGCGACCAACCTCATACCCCGGATTCCGAAGGGGATTCCCGTCGTCGTGGAAAGCGGACTCAGCACGTATGACGAACTCATGATGTACAAGAGCCTCGGCGCCAACGCGTTTCTCGTGGGGACAACCCTGATGAAGGCGCCGGACATCGTGCCCGCACTCCAAAAACTGCTGGGTAAAAAAGGGCCGGGTGCCGTTTGAGGATGTCATGACCAGGATCAAGATCTGCGGCAACACCAATCTCGGGAACGCGAAGCTCGCCGTCGAACTCGGCGCGGATTACCTGGGGTTCATTTTCGTCCCGTCCAGCAAGCGGGCCGTCACGCTTGACCTCGCCCGCGAGATCCTCGACGGCCTTGGCGGATTCCCGAACACCGTCGGCGTCTTTTTCAACCGACCGCGTCAGGAGGTCGAACGGATCGCAATCGCCCTGGGACTCAAGCACCTGCAGTTCCACGGCGAGGAGACAGCGCTCTACTGCGACCACTTCATGAGACAAGGCTACGAAGTCATCAAGACCATTCACGTCAAGGACGCGATGAGCCTCAAACGGCTCGATGAATACAACGTCAGCGGATTCCTTTTTGACACCTACTCCCGCTCGGAAAAGGGCGGCACCGGACGCACCTTCGACTGGAGCGTGATCAAGGACCGCCCCTATGTGCACGAAAAACTGTTCCTGGCGGGCGGGCTCAACGTCTCGAACGTCGCCGACGCCATCCGTGCCGTGAAACCGTTCGCAGTCGACATCGCGAGCGGCGTCGAATCAGCCCCCGGCGTCAAAGACCCCGATCTTCTCCGCAAATTCATCGAAACCGTCCGAAGTGTCTCATGACGGAAAAACTCGATTTCCTCAAAAAGATCGAGTCCCGTCTCTCGCGCGTCGAGAAGGATACCCTCTACCATAAACTCAGGGAATCGGTCCAGGAACAGATCCTGTTCCGGCACATCTGCCAGAACATCGAGGAAGGCGTCCTGCTGCTCGGCCCCGCGGGGTCCGTGCGGTTCATCAACCGCCGCGCCGAAACCTGGCTTGCGCTTCCTTCCAAACCGCCCGTCAAAACACCCGTTTGGGAGCTCCTCTCGGACGCCACGCTCAGCCGGTTCCTGAAAGAGAACCTGCCAGGTCTCGACCACAGCACAGTCACCGACCTTCGGGTTCTGACGCCGCGCGAGATCGAGCTGCGCCTGACCCTCTCGCCATACGCGCTCGGCACCGAACAGGGCGTCCTCGTACTTATGAATGAGATCAGCAGGAGCCCGGAAGGGGAGTTTGAGACGGCGATGTCCCGTCGCATGGAAAGTCTCGTGCGCCTGGCGGGCGGGATCGCCCATGAGATCGGAAATCCGCTCAACGCTATCATGATCCATCTCGAACTCATGAAAAAACGCCTCAAAGGCCTCCCATCGGCCAAGAGGGAGGAAATGGAAAGCGCCTTGAGCGACATCCAGCAGGAGACCAAGCGCCTGGACCGGATCATCCGAAACTTCCTCAAGGCAACCCGCAAACCGCCGCTTCGCTTCCGTCTCGCCGACCTCGGGGAGATTCTGGAGGACGCCGTGAATTTCCTCAAACCCGAGCTGACTGCGGCAAAAATCCGGATGAAAATGACGCGGGACGATTCATTGCCGCCGTTCCTGATGGACCGCGAGCGCCTTTATTACGCCTTCATGAACCTCATCAAGAACGCGCTCGAGGCCATGCCGAAAGGCGGCGACCTCAAGCTGTCACTGATCCGCCGGGAAAACTGCGCGGTTGTCTCGATCCAGGATACGGGCTGCGGGATCGCTCCGAAAGAACTGCCCCGGATTTTTGACATTTATTACACCAACAAGCAGGAAGGCTCCGGCCTCGGGCTGATGATGGTCTACGACGCCGTCACCGAACACGGCGGCCGGATCGATGTCGTGAGCAAGCTCGGAAAAGGCTCCACTTTCAAGATCATTTTGCCGGTCCGAGAACCGCAAAAACAGCTTCCGGATTACACCCAGCCCAAAGGAGGCACGCATTTCCATGTTTGAAAGTATCCTTCTCGTCGAAGACGATTCGAATTCGCGCAAAGGGTTGACCCAATTCCTTCAGGCCCTCGACTACGACGTCATCACCGCCGCGAACGGCCGTGAGGGGTTCGATCTTTTCAAAGAGGAGAATCCCGACCTTGTGATCGCGGACATCCGCATGCCCGAAATGGATGGGGTAACGCTCCTTGAAAAGATCCGCGAGGAGAAACCATCCGCAAAGGTTATCCTCCTGACAGCCTATGGCTCGGTCGAGGATGCCGTGAAAGCGATGAAAAAGGGCGCCTTTTATTATCTGACCAAACCCGTGAACCTCGAGGAACTTGAACTCCTCGTCAAAAAAACCTTCAGCAGCCGTCAACTCGAGGAGGAGAATCGGGAACTCAAGCGGGAGATTTTCAGCGAACGGTATCACGAAGGGACCCTCATCGCCGAATCCCCGAAAATGAAGGAGCTTCTCCGGACCGCGGACAAGATCGCGGCCTCCAGCGCCTCGGTCCTCATTGAAGGGGAAAGCGGCACCGGAAAGGAGCTCATCGCGCGGCGGATCCACGAGATGAGCCCTCGCAGCCAGAACCCCTTCGTCGCGGTCCACTGCGCCGCGCTGACGGAAACTCTGCTTTCAAGCGAGCTCTTCGGACATGAAAAAGGGGCCTTCACGGGAGCCGTCGAACGTCGGCAGGGCCGGTTCGAACGCGCGCACCAGGGAAGCCTTTTCCTCGACGAGATCGGCGAAATCTCGAAGGACACACAGGTCAAACTCCTCCGCGTTCTTCAGGAAGGCGAATTCGAACGTGTCGGCGGAGTCAAAACCATCAAGGTCGACGTCCGGCTGATCGCCGCGACCAACAAGACCCTGATCGACGAGGTCAAAAAACAGAGTTTCCGCGAGGACCTCTATTACCGTATCAACGTCATCTATCTGAAGATGCCGCCACTGCGAGAACGCAAAGAGGACATTCCGCCTCTCGTGAACACTTTCATGCGCCGGTACGGCATCCGGAACGGCAAAAAATTGCGGGGGATAGCGCCCGACGCTCTTGAAGCCCTCCTCCGCTACGATTGGCCGGGAAACGTCCGCGAGCTCAAGAACATCGTCGAAAGGATGATCGTTCTCAGCGCCGGAGAGGAACTCACCCTCGATCAGGTCCCGGACGATATCCGTGGCCCGCGCCCGGTCGCGGCCTCCTTCGTCTCGGGAAATAGCGCTGTCACCACGCTCACGGATGCCGAAAAGGAACTGATCCGCAACGCTCTCCGGGAAACGAACGGCAACAAGTCCAAAGCCGCGGAGAAACTTGGCATTTCCCGGCGCACGCTCTATCGAAAAATCGAAGAATATCAGATCGGTTAATCCTGCCAATTTGGCACAATCCGGCTGCGCCTTAATGTTACATGGTTCAGCCAATCCGATCCCGGGGGGAGGTTGCGATGTTGTAAGTTGTTTGTTTTAATCAGGTTACAATTAGCGGTAAATATCCATATTGGCATGGTACTTGATTCTGATATTTCAAAATACACGGTTTGAAAAATGCCCTAAACAAAAAAAGGAGATCGTCACATGGGAAAAATCTTAGGCATCGACCTCGGGACCACGAATTCTTGTATGGCAATCATCGAGGGAACCGACCCGAAGATCATCGCAAATCAGGAAGGGAACCGGACAACTCCGTCCGTGGTGGCCTTTACCAAAACGGGGGAGCGACTCGTCGGACAGACCGCAAAGCGCCAGGCCGTCACGAACTCCGAGAACACGGTCTTCAGCGCCAAGCGCTTCATCGGACGCCGGGTCGAAGAAACGGATCATGAAATGCAGCTCGTACCGTTCAAAGTAAAAACCGGCAAGCGCGGCGAGGCGGTCTTCGTCATCCCGCAGGAAAAACGCGACTTCACGCCGCCGGAAATCTCGGCCATGGTTCTGCAGAAGCTCAAGGTCGACGCCGAAATGTATCTCGGCGAACCGGTCAAGCAGGCCGTCATCACGGTCCCGGCCTACTTCAACGACTCCCAGCGCCAGGCCACGAAAGACGCCGGACAGATCGCCGGGCTTGAGGTCCTCCGCATCATCAATGAACCCACGGCGGCGGCGCTCGCGTACGGTATGGACGAGACCATCGCCGTCTACGACCTCGGCGGCGGGACGTTCGATATCTCAATCCTTGAAATCGGCGACGGCGTGTTCGAGGTCAAGGCCACCAACGGTGACACCCACCTCGGCGGCGACGATTTCGACCAACGCGTCATTGATTGGATGATCGCCGAATTCAAAAAACAGGAAGGCATCGACCTCTCCAAGGACCGGATGGCCATCCAGCGCCTCAAAGAGGCCGCGGAAAAGGCGAAATGCGAGCTTTCGACCGCACAAAGCACGGAGATCAATCTCCCGTTCGTCACGGCCGATAGTTCCGGACCGAAACACCTTCTCATGACGCTCACGCGCGCGAAGCTCGAGCAGATCGTCGCGGACCTCATCGAACGCACGGCCGAACCCTGCATGAAGGCCATGAAGGACGCGGGCGTGACGCCGGCGGACATCGACGAGGTCATCATGGTCGGCGGCATGACCCGTATGCCGGCCGTGGTCGAGAAGGCGCGGGCTCTTTTCAACAAGACCCCGCACCAGGGCGTCAATCCCGACGAAGTTGTCGCGGTCGGCGCGGCCATCCAGGGCGGTGTCCTGAAGGGGGACGTGAAGGATATCCTTCTCCTCGACGTGACCCCGCTTTCGCTCGGCATCGAAACCCTCGGCGGCGTCATGACGAAGCTGATCGAGCGCAATACCACGATCCCGACGAAGAAATCCCAGGTCTTCTCCACGGCGGCGGACGATCAACCCGCCGTCACAGTCAAGGTCCTGCAGGGCGAGCGCGAGATGGCTCAAGACAATCGCGTGCTCGGCAATTTCAACCTGGAAGGAATCCCTCCCGCGCCGCGCGGAGTACCGCAGATCGAAGTGACCTTCGACATCGACGCGAACGGCATCGTGCACGTCTCCGCGAAGGACCTCGGGACGGGCAAGGAGCAGAAAATCCGCATCGAGTCCTCTTCCGGGCTTTCGAAAGACGAGGTTGAGAAACTGGTCAAGGAAGGGCAGGCGCATGCGGAAGAGGACAAGAAGAAACACGAGGTCATCACCGCGCGTAACCAGCTCGACAGTCTCATCTACCAGACTGAAAAAGCCCTGAAGGACCACGGCGACAAGGTCTCCGAAGATGAGAAAAAGAAGGTCGAGGAAGCCATCAAGGAGGCCAAGACCGCGGTCACGGCGGACTCGAAAGAGACGCTCGAACAGGCTGCGCAAAAACTCGCGACCGCCTCACATACGATCGCCCAGAAGATGTACGAGGAGGCCGCCAAGAAGACCGCGGCGAAAGGCGGCGAGGCCAAAAGCGACAAGAAGGACGACGGCGTTGTCGACGCGGACTATGAGGTGGTCGATGATGACGACAAGGACAAGAAAAAAGAGCAGTAACGTCCACTGATCTTTGGCAGGGGAGCGGATTCGATGCGAAAAGCGGTGATCGCGGCATGCTTCATGATAACGCTGACGGTCTCCGCTCGCGTCTGGTCCGCTCCCCAGCTGCGTCTGGCGGCCCCGCCCAGGAACGCCTCGACCGCTCAAACCTTCCTTTACGAAGTCCGCATGGAATGGCCCGTGGCGGAAGGCGCTTATGAAGTGAGCCCCACCGCCCCTGTCTTCGAGAATCTGGACCTCATCGCGCAATCCCAGTCCCAGGAAACCACCGGCACCGTTTCACGTTTGATCCTTCAATTCACGCTCCGCGGCATTCAGAAGGGCCCGGCCAGGATCGGCACTCTCGATATCCGCTACCGCCTGGCCCCCTCGACCGAATGGCGTGTGCTTCCGGTCCCGGACCAGACCGTTCAGATCGCCGCCGCCTTCCCGTGGAAAGGCGTGATCGGGAGCGTCGCTCTCGCGATCTTGTTGCCGCTTGGCTCGTTCTTCGGGATCAAAGGATTCAAGGCGTATCGCGAGCGCGAAAGGATCAAAAATCTTCCGCCCCCCGACCCCAAACAGCGCGTGTATGCCAAGGCTGAAGAGACGATCCTGACCTACAAAGGGGAAACCCAGCGGGACACGATCGATCATTGGACGGAGGCCGTCAAAGGAACGGCCATCACTTATTATGACCTGGCCTTAAAATCCGCGACCGGACGCGACATCCTTGAAGCGCTCAAAGGGAAGTCCCTCACGGCCAAGGAATCGAGTGAAATCACGGCTCTTTTCCGACGGATCGAGGAACTGAGGTACGCCGGCAACGCGCTTCCGGTCCGCGAGATGGAATTACTGCAAAAGACGTTCTTGCAATATGTTCGGGGCAAGATTATCATTGAAAATCCACCCCGTTAGCGTCTTTGAAAATCTCCGGGGTGTTTCATGATGCCTTTTTTTGGGATCATTTGATCGTTTCTCATTCTCGGAAATTATCACCTCTAGCGGGGCAAACCCTTTTTCAACAAGGAGATACGAATGGACACATCCATCCAGGAAGTGAACGCCAAGATCCGCGAAGCCAGCTCGATCCTGAAAGATCTCACGCGGGAGATCGGTAAAGTGATCGTAGGACAGCAGTACCTTGTGGATCGTCTCATCATGGCACTGCTCGCGGACGGGCACATCCTGATCGAGGGCGTCCCGGGCCTCGCCAAGACACTTTCCGTGCGGACACTTTCCCGGGCGATTGACGCACAGTTCCAGAGAATCCAGTTCACTCCGGACCTGCTTCCCGCTGATGTGATCGGCACACTCGTCTACAGCCCCAAGGACGGGAATTTCTCGATCAAGAAAGGCCCGATCTTTTCGAACATCATCCTCGCGGACGAGATCAACCGCGCCCCCTCCAAGGTTCAGAGCGCGCTGCTGGAGGCCATGCAGGAGCGCCAGGTCACAATCGGCAGTGAGACGTTCCAGCTCCCGAAACCTTTCCTCGTCCTCGCGACCCAGAACCCGATCGAGCAGGAGGGGACTTACCCCTTGCCAGAAGCCCAGGTTGACCGTTTCATGCTGAAACTCGTCGTGACCTACCCGAGCAAGAAGGAGGAAAAAGAAATCCTCGAGCGGATGTCCACGGGCCGTCAGATTCCGGTGAACCCGACGATCAAGCCCGAACTGATCTTCCATCTCCGCGAGCTCATGCATCAGATCTATATCGATGAAAAGGTGAAGGACTACATCCTCGACCTTGTGTTCGCGACGCGCGACCCCGAGCAGTACAAGCTCGGCGATCTGAAACCGCTCATCTCCTACGGCGCATCGCCCCGCGCGAGCATCATGCTCACCGCGGCCGCGAAGGCAAACGCCTTCCTGCAGGGCCGAGGGTACGTCACGCCCGACGACGTCAAGCACATCGGCATGGACGTTCTCCGGCACCGTGTCCTCATCACCTATGAGGCGGAAGCCGAGGATATGACCTCGGACGACATCGTCAAGAAGATCTTCGACCAGGTCGAAGTGCCATAACCCAAAACCGGGGACTTGTACTCGTAAGACGTAAAGGACTCAAGCGAGTCCCGGGTCCCAAGCCAAGGAACGAGCTTCTTATTTGATAACATGATCCCAGCCGCGCTTCTCAAGAAGGTCCGGAGGATCGAGATCCGGACAACCCGCCTCGTGAACGACCTCTTCGGCGGGGAATACGAGTCTGTCTTCAAGGGCCAGGGCATCGAATTCGCGGACGTCCGTGAATACGTCCCCGGGGACGACATCCGCACGATCGACTGGAACGTCACCGCGCGTTCCGCGCACCCCTTCGTCAAGAAGTTCGTCGAGACGCGCGAACTCACGGTCTTTTTCGTCGTCGACATGTCGGGATCGCAGCACTTCGGTACCTCCGGGAAACTAAAATCCGAAATCGCGGCCGAGATCGCGGCCATCCTGGCATTTTCCGCGGTCAAGAACAACGACAAGACCGGCCTTCTCATCTGCACGGATCGCGTCGAGAAATTCCTCCCCGTCAAGAAAGGGCGCAACCACGCGCTCCGCGTCATCCGCGAGATTCTCGGTTACCAGCCGCAAAGCCGCGGCACGAAGCTCGAGAGCGCGATCCAGTATATTCATAACGTCCTCACGCGCTCCGCCGTCGTCTTTCTCATCTCGGACTTTCAGGACGAGGGTTATGAAAAGGCCCTCAAGATCCTGAGCCAGAAGCACGACGTTGTCGCCATCCACCTGAAGGACCGCCTGGAACGGTCGTTCCCGGGCGTCGGACTGGTCGAGCTCCGGGACCGCGAGACGGGGGAAACCACGCTCATCGATTCGTCTTCCAGGACGTTCCGGAAACGCTTCGAAGAAAACACGCGGGCCAGGGAGGAATCCACTTCGAAACTTTTCAGAAAACTCCAGATTGACAGGGTTGAGGTGCCGGCGGAAGCCTCCTACATCGACCCTTTGATCAAATTCTTCAAAAGCAGGGAGCGGAAACGCAAATGAACCGGACGCTGCATCGCACGGTGGGTCCCGCCGCCTTTCTGGCAATCCTGCTTCTTGCGCCCGGCTTTCTGCGCGCGGAAGACGATATCGCCGTCCGCGCGGAGGTCAATAAAGCCTTCCTCACGATCGGTGATCCGGTCACCTACACCGTAACCGTGACCCACGCTCCGGAGATCAAGATTCTGAACCGCATTCCCGCGCCGGATTCCGGAATCCTCGAGGTCAAAAAGATCGAGGAGATCCATCGAACGGAAAAGAAGAAGATCGTCACCGGCCGCCGTTTTACACTCACGACCTACCGACTCGGAGAATTCGTTCTCGATCCCGTGGACATCAAATATAAGGCGGGGGAGGGGGCCGAACAAACAATCCAGACGAACAAGATCTACCTCACCGTCAAGAGCGTCGCGGAAGGGGAGCCCAAGGAGGACATCCGGGACGTCAAGACTGTCGTCCCCCTCACAAAGCACACCGGAAAACTGCTGATCATCCCGGCCATCCTGCTGGCCCTTCTTGCCGCCTGTCTCATTTACCGGAATCGCGCGGCGAAGGGGGGCGCGGCTCTCGCGACCGAAATGGTCCTGACCTCCGGGGAAGAAGCGCTCGCGCGGCTCGCGGAGCTTTTCGATTCCGATCTCCTCAAACGCGGGTTCGTGAAACTCTACTATCTGAAGCTTTCCGAGATCTTGCGCGTCTATCTCGAAAAGCGCTACGGTATCCTCGCCGTCGAATCCACGACCTATGAGATCATGAGAGCGTTCCGCGATATCCCGCTGACAACGGAACTGAAAGAAAAACTGAATTACGTGCTGAGTTCGGCCGACCTCGCGAAATTCGCCAAGTGGGTCCCGCAGCCCGCCGAGGTACTTTCGATCAACAAAAAAGCCGAAGAGATCGTCCGGGAATCAACACCCGCGGAAACGCCGGAAGGGGAGGCGCCCCGTGGAGTTTAGGAGCCCCGTTTTCTTCCTGTTACTGCTCCTTGTGCCGGCCGTTTTCGCGTGGGCCAAGCGTCGTAACAGGCTTGAGCTGGCCTATTCTTCGCTCAAGTTCGTTCAGGGCCGGCCCGTCACGCTCCGCATGGCCCTGTATCAGCTCTTACCGCTCCTGCGGGGGCTGATCCTGACCCTCTTTGTGATCGCCCTGGCCCGGCCCGCAACCGCGTCGAGCAACAAGGAATACCAGACAAAGGGCGTCGACATCGTGATCGCGCTCGACATCTCCGGCTCAATGCTCGCCGAGGACTTCCAGCCCGAAAACCGCATCTACGTCGCGAAACAGGAGGCCATCAAGTTCATCCAGGGCCGCGAGAATGATCGGATCGGCCTTGTGGTCTTTTCCAAGAAGGCCTTCACGCAATGTCCGCTGACGACCGATTACCGCATCCTGACCGAACTCCTGAAGGAGA
>MWBI01000146.1 GCA_002068945.1 Candidatus Omnitrophica bacterium ADurb.Bin314 | reverse complement strand
CCAATTTAACGAGCCATACCAATCTCTCGCTGCAAAGCCTTCGCGTGCACCGGGTCGGTCTGCCGGACATCGATATTCACCGGAACGGGGAGCAACAGCCCGACGGATTCGAGTTGCGGAGATACGAGAAAGATTCCGCCGTAAACATCGGAGGCTATTCGGTGCGGCAAATCCGCGAGATTCCCGACCTTGTGCGGGCTGATGAAAACACGATCGTGCTTCTGGATGAGACCGGGAAAGTAGAGATTCTCGGGACATCGAGGATGTTTCGACGGCAGTTCGATCTTCTGGGAAAGGCGGAGGCCGGATTGCTGACGGCGGGGGATCTCAAACAATTCGATCTTGGCGCGTTGTCGGCGAGGCAGCGGGACTGTCTTTTGTCGGAAATCCTTTCCTCCGGAACGATCCCGGACGATATGAAAAAGGCCTTGCTTGCCAAGGCCAGGGTTTCCGAAGGGGAGTTGGCCCGTTATATTTCCCGGAGCGAAAAAGAACTCCGGAACTGGCTCCGGTCGGCGCATGGGAAGGTGACCGACACCACGTTTCCCCAGGAGATTGTTTCCCTTTTTCTGGAAACGAAAAAGAGAATGCGTGCGTATGAATCCTTTGTTGCTTTTGCCAACGCTTGTCTCGGAGGCGACCGGCCGCGCTTCGAAGCGGACCAGGGGTTTGTCCGGGAGACGGGGGATTTCAAGAGAGAAGTGATGCGCCGCTGGAAAGACCTGAGCAGAAAGTTAATCGCGAAAATGGAAAGCGCGACTGAAAAAAAGATCGTGTCGTCCGACCTCCCCGCCCTCGCGAGGATGTTAAAGGAAGCCGAACATTTCGGACTGACGGATCTGCCGGCCGTTCGAAATTTGCGCGAGAGTTATGAACAAACATCCAAAGAAAAGAGAGAACCGTTCAAGGACGTTTCGGCCGTGCGGTTGAATCAGACGTTCTTCGCGGCGGAGGAGGTCGGAGGAAAGGCCCGGGAGCTTGGAGAGGCGCTGGTCCTGAAAGAGGCGGATCCCCGGGCACCGGGTTTTATCGAGGATGGGTTCGTGATGACCCGAAAGGCTTTTGAGGAGGCTGTCGGGCCTTTTGAACCCGAAATACGGCGAATCCTGGAAGAAGATATCCCGGCCGGGAAACGCTACGAAAAAATCCGTCAGCTTCTTGATGGGCCCGGCAAAGGGTTGAGGGATTTTCCATGGGAAGCGTGGACCGGAAAACTTGTCCGGGACAGGCGGCAGGCGCGTTTTGCCGTGCGCTCGGCGGGACAGGAGGAAAGTTCCGGGGCTGTTCTTCCGGGAACTCACGCCTCGGTTATCGGGGTTCGCGCGGAGAATCTTGCGGCGGCCGCCCAGGAAGTGATCGCTTCCGCATGGACGCCCCGGGCGATCGGGGTGCGTAAGATGAGAGGGACGGACATGTTCGGCGGGTTCATGAGCGTGTTTGTCCAGCCGATGATCCCCGCAAAGGTTTCCGGAGTGCTTACGGTGAACCGCTCGACGATGGTCCTGAGTGCCGGATACGGCTTGACGGCGGGATCCCAGGAAGAGGTCGGTACGGATCTGGTGCGGATGGATGCCCCCGACGATTTTACGAAGATCCATATCGGAGAAAAAAGAACTCAAAAATCACTCGATCCGGACGGGGAAGGGCTTGTGACGGAAGAGATCCCGGAAAATGACGGACAGAAAGCCGCGCTCGGGAATCCCCAGCTCCGGGAAATTTATCAACTTGCCCGGTTCTGGCAGGATTATTTTCGCCATCCGCTGGTGATCGAATTCGCGATTGACGCTTCCGGAAGAATTTTCCTGACGGATATCAAGGTTTATGCCCAGGCGTGGAGCGACATGAACACGGGCGCTTTTGAATTCGTAATGAGCGATGGCGTCATGATCCCGAAAGATTTCGAGAGGATTCTGTCACGGGAGTTTGCCCACCCGATGCGTTCCGGTTCTCCACAAGGCACGGACGGATCCATTCCCGTTTCCCGCCCGGAGGTACGGCAACCCATCCAACCTACGAGGTTGGATATGGTGGTTTTGAAGGGGCCTGAGGAAAAAGACGCGCGTCGGGCCTTCAATGACGCTCTCCGGAAGCTCGGGTCGATCTATTCTTACGACAAAGACTATCCCGGGGCGCTCGCGGAACTGATGAAGGTTTCTTCCTCGCAGAAGCTCGATGACCCGTCCCGGCGGCTTACCGGCGGCGCCGTACTTTATATCCCGCACGCTCCCGACAGCAAGGGACAGGATCGGCGGGACATCTTCCACTTCCGCGGGTTCATCGAGTCGGACGGCGCGAAAAACAGCCTGAAGGCGGGGACGTATGCCAGGCTTCAGAGCGTTCAGTTCGAAAGAGAGGACGGCCGCGATATCAGCTATTACCGGTTCGTTCCGATCGAAGATTGGAAAAAACTCCTCGAAGCTCCCGGCATTTGGGAACTCACGCCGCGTGTCCGCACAGAACCGGGCACGAAGCAGAAAGCTCCTGCGGGACAATCAGCCCCGGAAGTTATCACGGAGAAAATATTCGCGGGGTCGCCTTACTCGAAATGGGCGCCGTGGCTCAGGGCTATCGATATCGTCGCGTCTCTTTTTATCATTATGCCGGTTCTCGCCGCCGCGACCGCGGTCTTTGCGCCTTTCATCGGATGGCCTGTTTTTTTCACGCAAGAGCGCCCGGGTTATAAAGGGAAGCTTTTCAAAATATACAAATTCCGGACGATGCCGGTATCGGGCAACAGGGTGCCGACCCGCTTCGGGGCATTCCTGCGCCGGACGGGACTCGATGAGCTCCCTCAGGCGATCAACATCCTCAAAGGCGAAATGTCGATCGTCGGACCGCGTCCCCTGCGACAGCAGGAACTGGATATCTATCCTTCCTACGCCACGGTGTTCAATACCCGAAAACCCGGCTGGTGTTCTTTCCACATGTGGCAGCGCAGGTTCGGGAAAGGGCCGCCGACGCGGGCGGAGCTTATCCGTGCCCTGGATCGGAATGCCGACGAAGTCCTGAGCTGGTCCGGAAAATTGATGGTACGGATCATCGCCGGCACCCTGAAGGTCATGCTCGGCGAAATTTTCGGTGAATTCGAGACGGCCCAGGCCGAGGGGATTCGCGGGAAGCAGGAAGACCGATTCTTCCACAGGAATGTCGGTTCTCTGATCCCGGGATTCCCGGGCGGCGGCGGGCGGATGATGGCGGTGATGGACGGTCACGGGGGCGCCGGTGCGGTCAATCTCCTCCGGGCCCTGCTTGTTCCGTTTTTCCGGGTGCTGGTCCTCTGGCACCGGGGGAATATTGAATCGGCGCTCGCGGGGACGAATCGCATCCTCCAGATACTGACCGCGTGGATGTATTCGGGATCGACGCTGTCCCTCGTCTATGTCCCGAAGGACCGGAAAACCGCATACGTCATGATTCTCGGCGATTCGCCGGTCTACATTTTCAAGGACCGGAGAGAGCCGGTGCCGCTTCCCGAACATGGGGTCGCGGAAGACCCGGATATGCGCCCCGCGCCCGGATTTGAGGTTGCGGCGGAGGACGGGCGCGTTTTCATCCGGAATTTGAGAACGGGGAGGTCCACGACCACGACGCGGGGTTTTGGCGACCGCGCTTTTTCGCCCACGCTGATCCGGAAGCCCGAGATTCTGAAGATCGATCTGACGGACGCACGGGAGTCTATCGAGATTCTTGTAGCCACGGATGGCATACACGGAGATGACCCGGGCGGACGCGTGGAGCGGGACAGAAGGATACGGGATTTGTCTCTCAAGGGGCGTATGGCCGATGACTATGTGGTCCTGGCCGGCGATCACAAGGCACTGGATAACGTCACCGTGCTCCGCTGGGTTTTTGAACCAGAGACCGGAGATCCCCGCAGCGAGAAAAGGATGGCCCCGGCCGAAGACAGGGGGGGGCTGCCGGGGAAAAGAAGGGACGGCTCCGTTCTGTCGAAGAACGTCGCGGGGCTTCCTCTTTCAGCCCGGCGGAGCGAAAAGCGTTCCCCGGCGGAGAGCCAGAAACGGATCCTCGATCCAAACGAAATCGGCGTGGCGCGAGCGGCGGCGTATGTGCTCCGGCAGGAGCGAGTACTCGCGATCGGACGGGCGGAACTCGGGCGAGTCCTCGATTCCCTGGTGCCAGCGGCACACGCAATGAAGATCCGGACCCCGGGTTCCGGGACTCGGGCAGCAAAAGACCTGCTGATGGATCCGGTGAAGCTTGAGAGCGGGAGGGAGCAGGTCGCGGTGATCTTTGACGCGGTCCCCGCGGCGAACGATCCCGTCCTTCAAACGCTCGTGGTTCTGATCGCGAACAGCAAATTCCTTTTTCAGATCATCATCCCGGGTGTGTCGAAGACCGAGCTCGGGGAGTTCAGCCGGATGCTCATGAAAATGGCGCAAAAAGCGCGCAAGGCGGGCGGGAGGATCGATCTTTCGGTTGACTCCGACGAAATGAAAATTGCGGGATTCTTCGGACGGAATTCCGAAGGCGGCCTGGTCTATGACCTGCGCGGTGACGAGGGGGCCGGGTTGCGCTCGCTCGCGCCGTCGCTCGCGAAGGCGGGCCGCGGAAAACGGGTGCTCTCGGTCTATAACGACAAGGGGATGACGCTGAGCCAGAGGTCCTACGGCTTGATCGCTTCCCTCAACACCTTGCTTGAGAACAAGGACCTCCCGCGGGGCGTGCAGCCGCTGAGTGCCATTCTCCTCCTGGCCGAGAATATCCAGATCGCTGCCGAAGCCGCCCGCTCCCTCGCCTCCGCCGCCTAACCAATTCCAACCTGTGAGGTTGGATTTCGGTCTCGAAGCGCAAGAAAAAGTGGACGGATCCTTTCGGTTATTATATTATAAGCAAACAAAATATTACTTAAAACCATATCCAACCTCGTAGGTTGGAGGCGGTGGAATCGAGGATTCAAAGATGCAGGTTCGCAAGGATCCGTTGGCGACGGGGGAGTATTACCATGTTTATACGAAAAGTATCGCGGGATTCGTTATTTTTAACCATAAAGATGAATTCGACCGAATGAAATCGCTTCTGGAGTTTCACCAGGTTTCGGATCCTGCCATGAAATTTTCGTGGCTCAAACGGCTTGGAAAGGACATGACCCCGCGGATGACCGAGCGGCGGGAGAAAGAACGACTGGTTCATATTATCGCCTATTGCCTTATGCCGACCCATATTCATTTGTTTCTCAGGCAATCCGCAACGAACGGTATATCTGTTTTCATGGGAAGGCTCCTCAATGGTTATGCGCGGTATTTTAATCTGAGGCATAAGCGGAAAGGACCCCTTTGGGAGGGGCGCTTCAAAAATGTTCGCGTCAAAACAAATGAACAAGCCTTGCATTTGTCACGCTATATCCATTTGAATCCTGCGAGCGCCGGTCTGGTCAACAAGCCGGGCGAATGGGAGCACTCTTCCTATCAGGAGTATTTGTCCCGGTCGTCCCAGGAGCCAGGGCTTTGTGCGTTTCAAGGTGTTTTTGATTTTACATCTGCGGAATATCAAAACTTTGTGGAGAAGCATCGGGATGCTCAAAGGGAAACAGCCATTCTCAAGGGTTTGATGATGGAATGACCGGTATCCAACCTACGAGGTTGGATATTGGTTGAAGGGGAGGAGGAAATGGAGGAAACTGGAGGCATGTTTCGATCAAGCTATTGGCTTAAATGGTTTCTGCCGGGCATCGCGCTGATCGCGGCCGCATTCTGGGCGGGGACGATGGAGAACATGATTCTTTCACTCGCCGGATTCCTGTCATTCTTCACGGTCGGCGTAGCGCTTATCATTGAAGGACGGAAAAAGAAAAAGGAATAGTACGCGTACGGAGCACGGAAGCAACTCGTCGACGCAAGCTCCGTACCCCGTACCCGGTACCGGGGGCTAAGCATGACTTACTTCAGGATTCTGGGCATCGCGATCGGCAGCTGGATGGTCCTCACCGGGCTTTGGGTCGTCTTTCGGCCGGCGGCCCGGAAACGGATGGCGCTTGCGGTCACGAAAGAGGACCGGCCGCGATGGGTCCTCCATGTCGGTATCCTCTGGACCGTCCTCTTCCTCGTGACGATCGGGATGCTCTTCCGCGCTCCGACTCCGGCCGCGTTCGTCGTGACCTTTATGATGCTTCTCACCCTCTTCAAGGTCATCGCCGGGGTCCTTTTCTGGAAGCGATGCCGGGAGATGGTCCTCGCGCTCATGGAAGAACCCCTCGCCCTGCGGGTGGTCATGCTGTCGTCAGCGGCGG
>MWBI01000145.1 GCA_002068945.1 Candidatus Omnitrophica bacterium ADurb.Bin314 | reverse complement strand
ATCATCATCATGGACGGCCGGAAACCCCGTACGAAGACCGTTCAGCAGGTGCTTGCCGAAGTGGACCATTGCGTTCAGCAGGGGGCCCATTACATCGTGTTCGGTGACGCGAATTTTATCGGCAATATCGGCTTTGCCAGGGAACTGCTCACGGCCCTCGCGGATTATTCGAAAAAGAACGGCTACCCGATCGAGTTCTCATGCGAATTGACGATCAATGTCGCCCATCACCCCGATCTTCTGGAGCTTCTTCAGGAGGCGAACTTCTACGCCGTTTTCGTGGGGATCGAATCGCCGAGGAAGCAAAGCCTCCTCGAAGCCGGAAAGTATCAGAACACGCGCGAGGACATCATCGAAGACATCAAGCGTATCCAGTCGTATCACATTTCGGTTGTTGCCGGCATGATCGTCGGCTTTGATTCCGACGACAAGGGAATCTTCAAGGAGACCTACGATTTTCTCCAGGAACTCGGCATTGCGTTTACGACCTGCGGGACGCTGATGGCCCTGCCTCACACGCCGCTCCTTAAACGCCTTAAGGCCGAAGGGCGGCTTCTCGATCTCGAGTGGACGGGCATGAACGGTCACGGCGCTTCGGACTGCAATTTCATCCCGAAGCTCATGACGCTCGACGAACTGCGTAAAGGCTATAATTGGCTTAGCCGCTGCCTCTATCGTTACGATAGTTACGCTGACCGCCTTGTCGCCACGCTGAACCGTTTCAGGAACCGTAATAAAGAACATAAAAGAGCGAGTCTCGACACGAAATTCCTGAGCGTTCTCGTCAAGGTCTTCGCCTATTACACGCTGACCTTCGATCTCAAAAGGATGTCGTTTTTTTACGGAACCATGTGGCGTGTCGCGGTGGGCGGGCCCTTTTCTGTCGGGAAATGGCTGGAATTCTTCCGCTGGATCGCGACGCATCGCGCTTTTCGCCAATATGTGATGGAAACCCAGGGAGATCCGGAAGAAATGGATCCCAACTCGCCTCCGTTCGATGTCGAGTGTGCCCCGGTCACGGACGACAGTCCCCGGGAAGAGGTGTTGGTTTAAAAGATGCGGGATTGTCTCGGGATTGTCGAGGACCCGGATCCGCGGGCGAACCGGCCGAATGCTCCTCTCTTATAAAAAGATGCTTGGGAGCTAAAAAGTCCCTGTGTTATAATTCCGAACCCTTGAACAGGGCAGGGACCATTTCTATTGTGGAATCGCTCTCAAATACACTTCGGACATACCAGCGAAAACTGTTGGATACGTTAGTCAGGTGTCATTTTCGTCCGACGCTCGAAGCGAGGGCGGAATCATTCGTCAGGCTCTTTGAAACGTTTCTCCCGAAAGGGAGCCGGATTCTGGACCTCGGCGGCGGCTGGGGGTTCTATAGCGAACCGCTTGCCCGGCGCGGGCACGATTCGCTCGTTCTTGATGTCGTAAAGCCGGGATATCAAAAGGCACCGGTTGTCATTTACGACGGGAGCAAGATCCCGTTCGGGGACAAAAGCTTTGATGTAACCCTCCTTGTGACCATGTTACATCATGTGCCGGACCCGGAGGCGCTGATGCGGGAGGTGACGCGCGTGACGCGCTCGCGGGTGGTCGTGGTCGAGGATCTTTATCATCATGGAGCGGGACGTTTCTGGACCATCCTTCGGGACCGGTTGCTCAATATGGAGTTCGTGGAACATCCGCATCAGTTCCGGACCCACGGGGATTGGCTTCATTTTTTTTGTAGTAAGGGGTTCCGGCTTGAGAAGTTCGCGCGGGTCTATACTTGGCTCGCGGGATTCCGTATTCTGAACGGTGTTTATGTTTGGGAGTGTGAACCATCGCTCCGCCATTGAGAACGATACGCGGGGAATGACATCAAGGGCAGGACATGTCCACTGTTTCGATCGAAAAAGTGCTCTGGATCAGGGAGGGAGAAGGGATCGCCGCTTGCGGCCGCATCCCGAGTGACTCGGAGTTTTTTCGCGATCATTTCCCCGAGTTCCCGGTCCTGCCGGGCGTGCTGGCGCTTGAGATGCTCAAACAGACAGCCGAGAAGTACTTGGCGTCGCTTGGGAACGGCGCGGGGGGCCGTTATTTCCTGAAGCATATCCGCGCGACGCGTTTCACGAAATATCTGCGTCCCGGGGACGAATGGGAAAGCCGGCTCACGCTGACGCAGAGTTCGGACGAAGAAACGGCTTGGGACGCCAGGCTTTATTATCACGGTGAGGTCGCGGTATCCGCCAGACTGACGCTCGCCAGGGTCAAGAATCCTCAATCATCGGCGACATCGTTATAACGCAAGGAAAAGGAGAATCATGAATAACGAGATTTTCAAGAAAGTGCAGGAAACATTAGCCGGCGCGCTTGGTGTTGACGCCTCTGACGTCACGCCCGACGCCTCCCTGAAGAGAGACCTTGGCGCCGAATCGATCGATTTTATCGACATCATCTTCCGCCTGGAAAAAAGTTTCGACCTCAAGATTCCCGCGAACGACCTTTTCCCGAGCCATATCTTCACGAACGAACGTTTCGTGAAAGAGGGAATGGTCACTCCGGAAGGGATTCATGAACTCCGCACGAAACTTCCGTACCTTGACCTCGG
>MWBI01000144.1 GCA_002068945.1 Candidatus Omnitrophica bacterium ADurb.Bin314 | reverse complement strand
TGGAGTCGAAATTACATTAGCGAGCGTGGGAGGGGCACACGCTGTTTTTCCGGAGGAAATGCCGCCCGGTGATTTTGTCATCATTAATGTTTCCGGCCATGAACGTTATCGCGGACCGGCGCTGGTCTTCTATGCGGAGTTGATAAAGGAAATAGCACAGCGGTTGGGATGTTTCATTATGGATGAGCTTGGCGGGACCCATATGCCAGCCATCAAGGAAATGACCCGGGGAACAGACAATGTCTATTATGCGGAACGGGATTTTTCAATATGGGAGTTGGCCGGGCTTGCTTCCAAGGCCCGGGGCTATCTCGGTGCTGATTCCGGTATCAGTCATCTGATGGGGGGGCTAACGAATGCGATCGTTTTCTTTGGCGATCAAACAAGTGAAATCTGGCGGCCCTATGTTCCAAGTGGTTATGAAAAATGCGAGTATAAGGAAGGGTTTATCCTTGAGAGATCGGTCGATCCGTCCGGTTTTTTGAAGGCTGTTATTTATCAACCCGTGCGCTGCCGGCCCTGTTTCGATTGGGGATGCCGTCGGCCCGTGTGCGTGGACGCATTTTTAGCTGTTAAGGAGCCATTGATCAACGTGGTGTTAGAGCTTTTCAGATCGTGCGGTGCGATCCCGGGAGCGGTGGATTTATGAGAATTGCCGTGGATGCGTTCCCTTTGGTCACCCCGAGGACCGGGTTCGGCCAGTGGGTCCATCATCTGGCGCGCGAATGGTCGGGGGAGCGCAGCCAGGAACTTTATTTGTTTAATACGAAGAAACGCCGGATCGACGGATATCCCGGAGCTGTTTTTAATACCCGATATCCGACGATCCTGGATCGATCCAGTATTTTTTGGATGACGGTCCGCGGTCGTGCCGAGCTGTCGGATTGTCGCCCCGACGTTTTTTGGGGAAGCCAGGGGTTCCTGCCACTGCGGATGCCGGAGGAGGTCGCCAAGGTCATCACGGTCCATGATGCCGTTTATTATGCTTGTCCCGAAACGATGAGCGGCATCACACACTTTACCTACCAGACTTTTTTAGAACAGTCGATTCGGAAGGCCGACGCGGTAGTGACGGTTTCCCGAACGATGAAAGAACAACTGGAGGGGATTTTTCTCAAAAGGGAGATCCGCCGGGAACTGGATGTGGTTTACCCCGGCGTGGATGATGCCTTTCGATTTACGGAGAAGTCTTTAGCCCGAGAGTGTATCGCAGGGACTTACCGGATAACCCGGCCGTATCTGCTTTTTGTCGGGACTTGCGAACCGAGAAAAAATCTTGTCGGATTGATAAGGGCGTTCCGGATTTTTCTTGAAAGAAATCCCTCTGACCACCAGCTGCTGATCGTGGGCGCCAAGGGGTGGAAGGACGCTCCGATCTATGCCGAGGTGAAACGCCAAGGCGCCGAGGATCGGGTAAGGTTTCTCGGGTATGTCCCTCAAAAAGACCTTCCCGCTTTTTATTCCGCAGCGGATGCGTTTGTTTTTGTGCCTTTTTATGAAGGATTCGGAATTCCGAACCTGGAAGCCATGGCTTGCGGCGTTCCGATCATTGCCTCAGATATACCGGTCTTCCGTGAGGTTCTGAACGACGCGGCATTCTTTGTCAGGCCGGAAGACCCGCGGGACATTGCCGACGGGATACAGGCAGTGCTTTTGAATACCGGCTTGCGAAACGACCTTGTCCGGAGGGGGGCGATCCGGGCTCGCGCTTTTTCCTGGCCCCGTTCTTCCGAAGCGATGCTCGATGTTTTTCGCCGGGTTTTGAAATCTCGCGCGTGAAGAACGATATGAAAAAGACCATGACTATCACCGCGTTCAACCGGCCGGGATATCTCGAACAGATGCTGCGCGACGCGGGATCAATGGCGGTCTTGTTTCATGCCGCGATGGTTCGATGGACGGAATCTATCGCGGACCTGCGGGCTGTTGCTGACCCGGGAAGGATGGGATTGGGCGATCTTGAGGGGGGGGATCTTCGGCGGGGTTCTAAATTATTCGCGCTCCAGCCTCTTTACGCTCGGGCGACACACATCGGTCGGGATCAGGTGACTTACTGTGTCCCGGAGTTTTATGGCATTATTTTTGATGGAATCCGTTTGTGTGAAAGAACGATGCCGGTCCAGTATCGCATTTCGCGAAAATGGTCCAACTTGTTCTGGAATGGTCTGCCCCTGGTTTACGATCTGTCGCGATAGGCTTCTTCAGGCAGATTCTTTTGATGTGTTTTGGGGAATGAAAGGGGATGTCTCCGGTTACGGGGATGATGATATGTGTCATAAATTAAAATAGATTCACGGAGATTGGTGGGGATTTTATAGCCCCAAGTTGAAAGTGATGATAGCGGTCCGGAATGAATTATGACCGGCGGTCTTGATGCCTGTATTAAACGAGAAGAATCATGATACTGATAGGGTGTTGTCTACCCGTGAAATCATGTGGGTTGATTTTCTTGCGGATGCTTTGGAGGACGATGATTTGAAAAAGAAATATTCAGAACCGGGGAAGCGGCGGGCGTATGACTTTCATATCAACAAGATCGTGCCGCAGTGGCTGGAGTGTCTCTCGTGAGATCAGTCCGTTCCGGGGATTCGTTTATGAGGCACTCTTTCAGGTTCATGCTGTCCAGAGGATTATTTGCTGTTTCGGGTGTGCTATTCTGGTTTGTAGCGGCCCGGTGCTATTCGGTGGAGGCGATCGGTTTGGCATCGGCAGTGATCTCAGCGTCTTCTCTCATTCTTTTTTTTGCAGGATTGGGAATGGGCCCCGTTTTGGTGCGGTTTTTACCGCGGAGTTCAGAAAAAAAGAAGCTTTTGGCGACTCTTTTTCTTTTTTCCCTTATCCTGCTCGGTTTGTTGCTGACGGTTTTTATATCTGGCATAAAAAGTTTTCTGCCACAGGCTGCCTCTTTCGACCTCATCTATACCCGGATCCTCTTCGTCGCATCCGTCATCTCGTTCTTTGTGTTTTACGTACTGGAGGCAGTCCTGGTGGCTTTTAAACGGACCGGTGCGCTTGTCGCGACGGACATCCTGCAGTATTTTCCCCGGATCGTTTTCCTGCCGCTTATGGTCGGGTGGGGAGGGAGCGGTATTTATTTCGCGAATGGTTTGTCCGCGGCCCTCGCGGTGGTTGCCGGACTTTTTTTTATGCGGGATAAGATGGGCCCCGGGAACGGACAGAGCGGATTCGACCCCGGACTTTTGCGCGAGACGCTGCCCCTTTCGCTGGTCAATTTTTTCAGTTCTGCCACCCTTTTTTTACCGGGAGTATTAATCCCGCTAGTCATCGTTAGATGGTTTTCCGAACGCGAAGCCGGTTTTTTTTATTTGCCGTGGATGATGTTCTCGGTCTACGCATCGTTCCTGGGGTCGGCGACCGGCACTCTTTTGATGAAAGCCTCTCACGGCGAGGACCCGGAACCGCTTTTTAAAAAAACCGTGGCTGTGACGATTTTTTTGGTTGTCGCAGGAGCCCTTGTTTTTCTACCGTTTGCGCCGGCGATCCTGGGGATCTTTAAAAAGGAATTTCAATCCGAATCCCTTGTGATCTTGAGGATTCTTTTTTTGTCCATTTTCTTTTTCCCGGTCCACCAGATTTACATCACGCTTTGTAATATCCGCAGGGACGTGGTTCGGATCGGGTGGGTGGCTTTCGTTTTTTTAGCGCTGCTTGCGATCTTTTCGATCATTTTGTTTGTCCGCCAGGGTGTCGCGATATTCGCCTGGGCGTGGTTTTGGGCGAATGTGGTGACGGCAGGGTTTGTGCTATTGCTGGTAACTCTGGACAGGCGGAAGGGTATCCGGAGAAATTTCGACTCATCTCTTGAGCCGATTGTGTCGAGAGAATATAATAGCCCGGAGGAAAGACAGGGCCGATATCTTTGGTTGGGACGGCAATTCCAAAAAAAGCGGCTTGATTTTCATTGGAAGAGAAAGTGGAAATCAATGCGATCCAATTTTTTGTCAGAAAAAACTGGATTGGAGAGGTGGCCCATGACAGAACCTCAGCGACATACACTGGTTGCGAGCGGCGCATTTGTTGTGGTCGGGTGTTTTATCCTTTATCTGGCTCTTTTCGGTCTCCACGTTGTGGATCCCAAGGGGCTGATCCTGATGGTGGGATTCCTGGCCGCGGTCACGATGATCGCCGCGCAAAAGCGTAAACGCAATCCGTTGCTGTAAGTCCGGGGATTCGGGTCTGCGGATCCGTTTCTCGTGAAAAAACGGTTTAAGCGGGTCCCGAGATGCGGATTCCGGTTTCCGGTATTCCTCCTTGTCAAACTCATGCCTCTCCCTTACACTACCGCGGCTGTGAACCCCGTCGGATTTTTAACCCGCACTGAGGCGAACGTTTCAGGGAAGAATGGAGTCATGAAATATTCTTTTGAGTTGAATCATTCGGGCCAATGGGAGATTTAACCAGGTGAACGAAGAAGTTTTCGCCCTCAAAGCAACCCTCCAGGATCTCAAGGACAAACTCCAAGAGATAAGGAGGTATCTTTGACCTCGCCAGCCAGGAGCAGGAAGTCGAAGCGATAAACCGGAAGATGGCGGCTGCCGATTTCTGGGACTGTCAGTCGGAAGCCCAGACGACCGTCGAACGCCTGAAAATCCTCAAGAAGGTCGTCGAACCCTGGCATCATGCCGACCGCGCCTGCGCCGATCTTGTCGAGTTTCTCGATATGGTCGATGAAAACCAGATCGAATCCCTGAAAGATCTTGCCGTTGATGTTCAAAAGGTCCGGCAGGAGGTCGAGAACCTCGAATTCCAGCGTCTTTTCACCGATCCCTTTGATCCGAACAACGCGATTATCAGCATCAACGCCGGTGCCGGCGGCACCGAGGCCTGCGATTGGGCGCAGATGCTCTTCCGGATGTATACCCGTTATTGCGAACAGCATGATCAAAAGATCCAGATGATCGATCTGATGGAAGGGGAAGGCGCGGGGATCAAGAGTGCGACCTTTATCGCACAGGGGCCCTACGCGTACGGCTACCTCAAGGCCGAATCCGGCGTGCATCGCCTTGTCCGAATCTCGCCGTTCGACGCGAACAAACGACGCCACACCTCCTTTGCCTCTGTCGATGTGATCGCGGAGGTTGAGGACACGCCCGAAGTCGAGATCAAGGAAGCGGATCTCCGGATCGACGCCTATCGCGCGGGAGGCGCCGGTGGCCAGCATGTCAACAAGACCTCGAGCGCGATCCGCATCACGCACATTCCGACCGGTATCGTGGTACAATGCCAGAACGAACGTTCCCAGGGACAGAATAAAGCGGTCGCGATGAAGGTCCTCCGGGCGCGCCTTTACGAGCGGTACCGGCAGGAGCAGGAATCCGAACTTGCCAGGAAATACGGCCCCAAGAAAAAGATCGAGTGGGGTTCCCAGATCCGGTCCTATGTGTTCCATCCGTATTCCATGGTGAAAGATCACCGGACGGACGTCGAGACTTCGAATGTCCAGGCCGTGATGGACGGGGACCTCGATGAATTCATTCACGTCTATCTGAAACAGCACGTGTCAAAAATCTGAGAACCGGGACTCGTCCCCAGGGACGAATCCCGGGTGGGTTAAACGGAGGCGGTCATGAAAAAGTTCGCACAACTATTTGTCTTGCTCGTTGGTTGTTTGGTCTTGTCAGGTTGCCTGACACAGGTTGAGGACGGCCAGGTCGGCGTGAAGATCGATTTCGGAAAGATCCAGGAGCAGCCGCTCGGCGCGGGCTGGCACTTCTTCGTGCCGGCGGTGACACAGATCGAGATCTGGAACGTCAAGATCCAGGAACTCAAGGAGCTGGCCATGGTGCCGTCTTCGGAAGGTCTGATCTCTCAGCTCGATATCTCCATCCTTTATCAGGTCCCCGCAGGCCAGGCGAGCCTTGTCCGTCGCACGATCGGACGCTACTATGTGCAGATCGTGCTCGAGCCGTATGTCCGTGAAGCGATCCGGAACGTCGCAAGCGGCTACGCGGTGAAGGCCCTCTATAGCGAGGCGGGCCGGAAGGAGATCGGCAAGAACATGCTCGATTTCCTGCAAAGCAAGTTGGATGAGAAAGGCATCATCGTGCAGGATGTGCTTCTGCGGGATGTGAAGCTGCCGCCGTCGTTTTCCCAGTCGATCGAGGCGAAGCTCCGGGCCGAACAGGAGGCCCTCCAGAAGGAGTTCGAATTGCAGAAGGCGAAGAAAGATGCCGAGATCGAGGTTGCGCGCGCGGAAGGTGTCGCGAAGGCCAACCAGATCATTGGGGATTCCCTCAAGAACAACGAACCGTACCTCCGGTACCTCTGGATCAACAACCTCAAGGAGACGAAGAACAATGTGATCTACGTCCCGACCGAGGCGGGGCTGCCGATCCTCGAGGCATCCAGGAAAACAAACACTCAATAAAAAGGAATAGGTCCGGGGATTCGTTCCCGGGACCCGTGAATTGCTTTAAAAAACATATCCGAAGGAACCGGCCGCAAGCCCCGATTTTGGAAAAAATATGATCAATTTCATCCTGAAAAAAATATTCGGAACGCAGAACGCAAGAACGTTGAAAACCCTCTGGCCGGTCGTCGCACAGGTGAACGCTTTCGAACCGGAGATCCAGAAGCTTTCGGACGACGCCCTGCGGGCAAAAACGGATGAGTTCCGGAAAAGGCTCGCCGCCGGCGCGACGATAGATGAGATTCTGCCCGAGGCGTTCGCCGTGGTCCGGGAGGCCTCCAGGCGGACGACGAAGATGCGACATTTCGACGTCCAGATTCTCGGCGGTCTTGTGCTCCATAAGGGAAAGATCGCGGAGATGTCGACCGGGGAAGGGAAAACGCTGGTCGCGACGCTCCCGCTTTATTTGAACGCGCTGGAAGGGAAGGGCGCGCACCTTGTCACAGTGAACGACTATCTGGCTAAACGTGACCGGAACTGGATGGGACCCATCTACGAGTTCTTGGGGCTTACCGTTGGCGTCATCCAGCATGACATGCCGCACGAGGAACGCCAGAAGGCCTATGCCTCGGATATCACCTATGGGACGAACAACGAGTTCGGGTTCGATTACCTGCGCGATAACATGGTTACGAGCCTCGAGGGACGTGTGCAGCGGCCGCTCCATTTTGCGATCGTCGACGAGGTCGACTCGATCCTTATCGACGAGGCCCGGACGCCGCTCATCATTTCCGGCCCCGCCGAAGAATCCACGGACAAGTATTACCGGGCCCAGCGAGCCACCCATGTCCTGAAGGGTTACCGGATCGTCAAGGAAGAGGTCGACCCCGAATGGAAGGCGAAGCTCGAGGAGATCAAGAAGGACTACGATTACATCGTCGATGAAAAGGCGAAGACGGTCCGCCTCACGGAATCAGGTGAGGCCAAATCGGCGAAAGCGATGGGGGTCGAGAATATGCACGACTCCGACACCGTGGCGGAACGTCACCACATCATCACGGCCATTCGGGCGAAGGAGTTCTTTGAGAAGGACGTTGATTACATCGTCAAGGACGGCGCGATCATCATCGTGGACGAGTTCACGGGCCGCCTGATGCCCGGCCGCCGCTTCTCGGACGGTCTTCATCAGGCCCTCGAAGCGAAGGAATCGGTCGAGATCAAGCGAGAGAACCAGACGCTCGCGACGATAACGTTCCAGAACTATTTTCGCATGTACAAGAAACTTGCGGGCATGACCGGTACCGCCGCGACGGAAGCGGTCGAGTTCGACAAGATCTACAAGCTCGATGTTGTCGTTATCCCGACGAACCGGCCCTGCATCCGCGCCGACCATCACGATTCCGTCTATCGCACCGAGCGCGAGAAGTTCGACGCGGTAGTGCGCGAAGTGGCCGAGACGCACAAAGCGGGGCGTCCCGTGCTCGTTGGCACGATCTCCATTGAAAAATCGGAGCAGCTTAGCAAACTCCTCCAGAAGATCAATCTTCCTCACACGGTCCTGAACGCCAAATACCACGAGAAAGAGGCTGAAATCGTCGCGCAGGCGGGCCAACCCGGTGCCGTCACGATCGCGACGAACATGGCGGGGCGCGGTACCGACATTGTGCTTGGTCCCGGCGTCAGGGAAAAGGGCGGTCTCGCGGTGATCGGCACCGAGCGTCACGAGTCGCGTCGCATCGATAACCAGCTGAGAGGGCGATGCGGGCGGCAGGGGGACCCGGGGACATCGAAGTTCTTCATCTCGCTTGAGGATGAGCTTATGCGGCTTTTCGGTTCCGACCGTATTGCGAGCCTTATGCAACGGCTTGGGATGCAAGAGGGCGATGAAATCCAGCATCCTCTTGTCAGCCGCGCGATGGAGACGGCTCAACGGCGCGTCGAGGCGTACAACTTCGAGATTCGCAAACACCTGCTCGAATATGACGACGTCATGAACCGCCAACGGGAACTTATTTACGGCGAACGCGATCTTGTTCTCAAAGGGACTTACGAGGAACTCAAGAAACACATTCTCGACATGTCCGACAACGTTGTAGAGAACCTTCTCCTGACGTATGTGAATCCGGATATCCGCGACGATGAAAAGGACCCCGAGGGGCTCGTCGCCGCGATGAGGGAGAAGTACGGCGCGGATCTGCGCCAGGCGGTCGATGAGAATATGTACGGGATCGATTCTCTCCAGGCTGAGCTCGAGGAGAGGGTCCGTGCCATCTACGACGCGCGGGAGAAGGCGTTCGGGATCGAACGGTTTCATTTCCTGGAAAAGTACATCCTTCTGCAGGTGATCGATACGAAATGGAAAGAACATCTTTACGCGCTCGACAATCTCCGTGACGGGATCGGTTTGCGGGCCTATGGCCAGCGGGACCCGCTCGTTGAGTACAAGAAAGAAGCGTTCGATCTTTTCGACGCGATGACCGATGTGATCAAGGATGAGGCGATCGAGCTTCTGTTCCGCGTCCAGGTGGTCCATGAAGAAAAGATGAAAGCCGCGCCGGAAACGCCGAAAGCCCGGTACCTTCATCCGGATTCCGGTGGTATGAAAAAGACAGCCGAGAAAGTCCATCAACAGGTCGAGCAGGGCATGGAATCCCGCTTTGCTCCGCGGCAAGGCGCACCCGACCAGAAACCCGAACCGATCCACCGGGAAGGCCCGAAAGTCGGAAGAAATGACCCCTGTCCCTGCGGAAGCGGCAAAAAATTCAAAAAGTGCTGCGGAGGCAATGAATAAACCCGGGTCTAGAGACTCGTTCCCGGGGGCTCAAGAAGACAAGGCGCCGGACGAGTCCCGGGAGACCGGCTCCGGGTCCCGGGTTTAAGGACGACATGAAAAAAGTCAGGTTTTTATTAGCTATTGTAAGCGGCATTCTCCTCGCCCTCTCCTTTCCTCACCCCGGTTGGGGCTGGATTGCCTGGGTTGCACTGATCCCTCTTTTTTATGCGATCCGGTCCGCTCAGAGCGGGCTGTCGGCCTTTGGCCTCGGGTATCTCGCGGGGTTCGTTTTCTTTTCCGTCTCGATGCAGTGGATGACGCATGTGACCGCCGTCGGCTGGCTTCTTCTCGCGATCCTGGAGTCCTTTTTTATCGGCGTGTTCGCTTATCTGGTCTACCTCGGGAAACAGACGTCCTGGCCGGTGTTCTGCAAAGTCCTCTGGACGGCGTCCGCGTGGACGCTTACGGAATATGCCCGGTCTGAAGTGCCCGTGTTCGGTCTCGGCTGGAATCTGCTCGCTTACTCGCAGGCGTCTTGCCCTGTCATGATCCAGATCGCGAACGCGGGCGGCGCTTACGGTCTGGGGTTTCTGATCGCGGTTGTGAATGTCAGCCTCGCGAAACTTTGTCTTTTTGAGAAAAAACGGAAACGCGGCGTCACAGCGGGGCTTTTTGCGTCGGCGCTACTCGTTCTTTTCGGGACCTATGCTTATGGCGAATGGCAGCTCGCGGAGGCGAAGCCCGCCGAAGAATTCCTGAGGGTAACGGTCCTGCAGGGAAATATCCCGCAGTCCCTGAAGTGGGCGCCGGTCGCGCGAGAAAAGATCATCGAGGTTTATTCCAAACTCACGGAGCTCGCCTCTCTTTCGCAATCGGATCTGGCCGTCTGGCCCGAGGCCTCTTTTCCGGGATATTTCAACCGCGATCTCCTGGCGGAGGTTGTCAAACGCCGGATCCGGGAACTTGGCGTGCCGGTGTTGCTCGGCGGGCTTCACTGGGAAAGCCGCGAGGAGGTCTACAACAGCGCTTATTTTGTGGATCGGAACGGCGAGACCGGTCAGCGGTATGACAAGCTGAACCTTGTTCCGTTCGGGGAATACATCCCGCTGAAGCGGATTTTTTTCTGGCTGACGCCGATCGCGGACGCTCTCGGGATCAGCGATTTCAGCATGGGGAAGGACGCGGTTCTTTTCCGTTGGGCGAGGGAGGCCTGGCCGTTCGGCACGCTGATCTGTTTTGAGGATGTGGTGCCGTCACTTGCGCGGGAATTTGCCGCGCGCGGCGCGACCTTCCTTGCCGTGATCACGAATGACGCGTGGTTCCTCGACACGGGGGCGCCGTTCCAGCATCTCCAGGCCTCGATCTTCCGGGCTGTCGAGAACGGGATTCCCGTCGTGCGTTCTGCCAATACCGGCGTTTCCGGTTTTATCACCCACCGCGGGGAGGTGAGCAAGACCGTTACCGGTAACAATGGCAAGGAAACCTTTGTGACGGGGCTCACGACTCACGATATCCCGCTCATCTCCAGGATAACCTGGTATCGCCGTGGCGGTTGGATGTTCCCGCACGCGACACTTATTGTCTTCATGGTCTTGAGTGTTGTTATGTGGCGGAGAAGATCCCATGGATAACTTTTTGAAACGGGATTATGAACCTGGTGTCCGGAGGAAACGTCGGCTTGGTGTGATTTCATGGCTCCGGACTCATGGCTGGCTGATGATCTTTCCGGCCCTTTTGTTAAGCGGCTGTGTCCGGCTTACCGGAACGGCCGGGTACTGGAAAACGGACAAGCAGGGGAATCCTGACACGAAGCGAGCGACCTTTGATTCGGCGGATTTTTTCCCGGGAAGTCCCGCGCCCGGTTCGATCGATTACTGAACGCGTGCCATGCTCGCCACGCAAGTGCACCGCAGAAGGATGGTCCGGTACCGCGAAGATCCATGAAGCGTTTTTCCTCATCGGGTCCCCGTCCCTGTTTTTAGCCGCCGCGTATATCATTCAGGAAGAAAGAAGGGAAGAAGACACGGGTTCGCCCCGACCTTGTGCCCGATGAATGCATTGAGCGGTGCCGGCGCGTGGGATTGGCCGGCTGACGTTCTTCAGGCCTGCTACGCTCTTCCCGAAACCTCTCCGGTGTCGGTATTCACCCGAACAATGTCCCCGCTCTCAATGTACTGGGGAACCTGGACCTCGATCCCTGTTTCAAGTTTCGCGGTTTTGAGCGAACGGCCGGATGCCGTCGCGCCCTTGAGTGCCGGGTCCGTTTGTGTGACGGCGAGTTCGACGTAGACGGGCAGTTCCAGCGAAACGACGGAACCGTTTAGTTTGAGGGCCTGGATCTCGAGGTCTTCTTTCAGGTAAAAGCGCTGGTCCCCGAGTTTGTTCGCGCTGAGGGAGAACGGCTCATAGGTTGAGTTGTCCATAAAGTGATAATCGATCCCGGAAAGGTACTGGAAGACCACGGGTGATTTTTCCACGTCGGCGAGGTCGAATTTCTCGGAGGTCGTGAAGGTCTTGTCCAGAACGGCACCCGTGAGGAGGTTGCGGACCCTGGCTTTGGCCATTGTGGAGGCGCCGCGGGCGGTCGGGGTCGCGAATTTGACATCAAGGACATAGTAGGGCGTGCCCTCGATATAGATATAAAGTTTCTTCTCCAGTTCTTTTGCCGACACCTGCGACATGAGGACTCCTTCCTTGTTTGCAAATGAAAGCGGTATTGTATATGAGATGCCGTGCGTCACCAAGTCCCTCTTCCTTCAGTCGAATCTGCCGATATATTTCCATGACATTGAGATTTGCGAGATGGCCGATCAATCTCAGTGATGTCAAGGGAGGAAAATGATAGCGAAAGACAGGAGATTCCGTCCGCTCCCGCCTGTAACGCTTTTATTCCTTCTCGGTGTCGTGCTTCCTTTGATGAGCGGAACCACGTATGTTGCTTTCGAAGGCAACAAGGAAGTGGGGCGCTATGAGGAGCATGACGGTAAAAACGATGTCAAGATCGTGCGTCAAGATGCTCCCGCAGCTGAACCTGTTGCCGGGGAAGAGGGGACAGGAGTGACCGGGGCGGTGAGGAGGTCCGGCTGGTTCGATCGGATCAATGAGAAATTCCTCCACTTTAAAATCGAAGATCCCGACCTTGTTGATTTTCTGAACCGTCAGCCGTGGGTTCAGAAGCTCCGGATATGGGATGAGGAGCATGATCTCGAAGAACGGTTTACCGCATGGCGCCCCGTCATGATCGGCGCCATCTTCGGTCTTCTCTCGATCGCGGTTCTTTACAGGGGCTACCGTGTTTTCCGGTGGATGCGCGGCCGCGCTCGCAGAAGCGCGGTCAAGATTCCGTTGCCGACGACGACGGATACGGTCGGGAAAGTTTCAGGCAAAAAAACGGATACTTCTTCTGAAGAACAGGAAAAGGCGGAATGACCGCGAGCTTTTCGATTTCCTTGCGCGTTGTTTTGTTTTTCGTGCCGATGGTGCTGTTGTCCGTTCCCTCCGCCTCCGCGATCCGCTATGACAAGGGGACCTATCAGCGCAAGGTCTATGAGAGCAAGGCCAGGGAACGGTTGAACAGTTTCACGGTCCAGAACTTCACGGTGCTGCATGAGGTCTCCCTGACCCGGGAGCAGGTGAGCGCTCTCACGAAGGTTATCGAAAGCGCGATCGCGACCGTCAGAAATGATTTCCAGTTCCAGCCGACCGGCACGTATGAGGTCATGCTTTTCGCGGGCGGGACCTATGAAAAGGTAGACAGCTCCAACCAGGTGACCGCCGGATTTTACCAGGCCAAGAAGATCCGCGTACGTTTCGGGGACAGCGCCGGTCCTCCGGGGAATCTCGGCTACTTTCGCAAAGTGTTCACGCATGAACTGACCCACCTGGCTGTCCGTTCGCTTGACGGAGGCAAAATGACCCGCTGGATGGGGGAAGGTCTTGCCGTTTATGAGGAAAAGGGAATCCGGACCCGCACTCCGTTCATCGCGAAGGAGCTTTATGAACGGCGGAACCCGAAATACCGGAAACTCACTCCGGAGCAATTCTTCGATTTTGCCGCGACCGTCAATTCGGACGGGACGTATCCCCCGGGTTTTTACGAGAACAGCTATGCGGTCACCAAATTCATCATCGATGAGTACGGCTTCCCGAAGGTGCGGGACCTTCTGAAACGCATGAAATCGGGAGCCTCGTTCAGCGCGGCGTTCAAGGAGGTTTACGGTATGACGCCGTCCGAAATGGGCGCGAAGGCTTACGGATTCTGACGGGTCAGATCAGGGACAGACCGCCATCCGCGATGACGATCTGACCGACGATCCAGGAAGATTCGGGTGAGCAGAGGAATGTGATGACGCGCGCGAGGTCTTCGGGGGTTGCGACGCGGCCGGCCGGTGTCCTTTTGACGACTTCTTGCTTGAAGATCTCGAAAAAGGGGAATGCCTTCAGCGCATCCGTGTCCACAAGCCCGCCGGAGACTCCGTTCACCCGGATTCCCTTGGGCATCAGCTCCACCGCGAGATAACGGATCAGGCTTTCGAGCGCCGCCTTGGAGATACCGATGGCCCCGTAATTCGGGATGTAGCGGTGAGAACCCAGACTTGAGATCGCGAGGATCGCTCCTTCTTTTTTTGCCTCCATGCCCGGCAGGACCTTCTGGACCATGGCGAGGAAGGCCTTTGTGTTGATGTTCATCGAAAGGTCGTATTGATTCATCTTGAGTTTGTGGACCGGCTTGAAGGCCCCGAGCGCGGCGTTGTGGATGAGGATGTCGATCGATCCAAAAGTTTTGGTGACATTCTCGAACAGCGCGGGGAGTGCGTCGAGGTCGCCGACATTGCACTGGAAGATTTCGGCTTTGACGCCTTTCAAGCGGATTTCTTCGGCCGTTTTTTGCGCGGCGCCTTCGTTCTGAAGATAATTGACCGCAATGTTCGCACCTTTTTCCGCGAGCGCGAGGGCCGTGGCTTTTCCGATCCCGCGGGATGCGCCAGTAATGAGGGCTGTCTTGCCATGAAGCGGTGTCGTCATAGGCCGAGAGAATAGCAAAGAACACCGGAAAGCTCAATTTAATTCCCCGTGGCCGGTAAAACAAATTCGGGTAAAAAAGGGAAAGTCTGTTATACTTCCGCAATGAAAGTTCTCCTGATTAATCCAAAATTCGCCCCGACGATCTGGTCGTTCGACGGTCTTCGCCCGTTCACGGGCACGAGTTTTTCGACGACCCCTCTCGGGCTCGCGACCGTCGCCGCCTTGACGCCCGCTTCCTGGGAAGTCGAAATTCTCGACGAGAATGTCGAGCCGATCGATTTTGAAAAACCGGCCGATCTCGTTGCCGTCAGCGCCTTCAATGTCCAATACCGTCGCGCGATCGAGATCGCGCGCGAATTCAGATCCCGCGGCCGGAAAGTGGCGTTTGGCGGACCGTATTGCAGCCTTTTTCCGGAGGCGTTCGAGGGCAAGGCCGACCACCGCATCGTGGGGGAGGCCGAGGACATTTGGCCGCTTTTTCTTCGTGATTTCGAAGAAGGCAAGGCGCTTGAGCTTTATGTGGCTCCGAAAGCGAGCGTGGATATCCGGAAGAGCCCTGTCCCGCGTTTTGATCTTATTAAGGGCGATCGATACAATATGTTTTCCCTTCAGACGACTCGAGGTTGTCCCTATAACTGTGAATTTTGCGATATCATCATCATGGACGGC